>CALGCW010000309.1 GCA_937884385.1 uncultured Clostridia bacterium
GCAGAAAGAAACCTTTGAGAAATTCCACGATTGTTGGAGTGAGTATATGAGCTTGGCTGAGGCTGCCATCTTTGAGTATGCTTTCAAGCTCGGTATGCAAATCGCTATTGAAACATTAACGAATACAAACTAAAACCCAAACGGGCGCAGGCAATTTTGTCTGCGCCCTATCTACTTTATAGGTATGTTCTATTATAAAATTCCTATTATCGCACGAATATTTTAATTTGCGTGTTGATTTTTGGAATATCATGTGATATAATATAAATTGTAATAATGTAATTTTTTTGAGGTGACTTATGGCTGCAAGTTATAAACCCTTATTCAAACTTCTGATTGACCGTAATATGAAGAAAAAAGAGCTCGCAGAGCGTGCAGGACTTAGCCTTGCTACCATTACGAAAATGGGCAAGGAAGGTACGGTTGTGACAACCGATGTTCTCGTGAAAATATGCGTGGCTTTGAACTGTGAGATCGGGGATATTGTCGAGATCGTTCCCGATGAGAACGCATAATGTGGAGGTCATAAGATGATTGATTTTACCAACATAGAAAAATATAAAGAGAACAATCGCATTGAAGCGAAAAAGGCAACCGGTGGTCTGCCCCGGAGCATTTGGGAAACCTATTCTGCTTTTGCTAATACTCTTGGCGGTATTATTCTGCTCGGTGTTGAGGAGCTTGCGGACAAATATTTACATCCCGTTGACCTGCCCGATCCCGAAAAGCTGATAAAAGACTTTTGGGATATTGTCAATAACGCGAACAAGGTGAGTGCCAATATTCTCTCTGATAAGGACGTAACCATTGAGAATATAGATGGCAAGCACATCGTGGCTATCCGTGTGCCTCGTGCACAGCGCAGCGATAAGCCCGTATATATCGACGGCAATCCTCTTTCGGGAAGCTACCGCCGCAACGGTGAGGGTGACTACAAGTGTACCAAGGAAGAAGTGCAAGCGATGATGCGCGACGCGACAATCAAGACGCAGGATATGCTCGTGCTTGAAAATATGGAGCTTGATGCATTCGATTACGATAGCGTGAAGCGTTACCGTATCCGTATGAAGACCTACCGTCCCGGACACGTTTGGGAGGAGCTTGAAGATGTAGAGTTCCTTTACAAGCTCGGCGCGGTTGGAAGATCAAGCGACGGAAAGATGCACCCCACAGCAGCAGGACTTTTGATGTTCGGCTACGAATACGAGATTGTAAAAGAGTTTCCCGCATATTTCCTTGACTATCAAGAACAGTTTGATCCTAACAGCCGTTGGACAGACCGCATCGTATCCTCGTCGGGCGATTGGAGTGGAAACGTTTACGATTTCTATTTCCGCGTTTACAACAAGATCACGCAGGATATTAAAGTTCCGTTCAAGCTCGAAGGCGGCGACCGCATTGACGATACACCCGTCCACAAGGTACTTAGAGAAGCTCTTGCAAACTGCTTGATAAACGCCGATTATTACGGCAGACAAGGTCTTGTAATAATCAAGAAAAAGAGAGAACAAATACTTATGTTAAAATATTTTTCAAGTTCATATTTAGTAACTATTTTAGGTTTAATTGGTGCGTATTTATGGGGCGAACATGTACATAGTGGCAC
>CALGCW010000310.1 GCA_937884385.1 uncultured Clostridia bacterium
TCACAAAGCTTTTTTAATATCCAGACTATTTTTCAATCTTTTTGAAAAGTTTTATTTGCATTTGGAGAAGAAATTAAAGTTGCCACCTTATTGCATCCTCGTATGAGATTGTTCCGTTTATCTTCTTAACCTCAGTAATACAATCATTACGCAATTTGTTTAACGGCACTTCGCTGATTCCTTGTCTTATTGCAAGTAGATTCTTAATCATACTTATCTCAACCGCGATTCTGAAGAGCGATCCGTTGTGTCTGTTTTCGCTATCATGCATTATGCTTTTTAAGGTTGATAATACAACTTGCGGAACGTAATCCGGATTCATATTTGTATTGGCAACGTATCCACCGTAGAATTGAATTGCCTTACAAATGAATTCACTCACGCTTCTGCAATTATCCTGTTCATACAGAGCTCTTGCGATATCCAATACCGAATCCTGAATGTAAAGAGCAAATTTTTGCTTGCTTTCTTTTTCTTTTATATTTTCCTTCATAATTTCGTCCTTTCTTTTGTGACCCCTAGATTGATCTACATAAATTTGTTGTAAAATCTGATTAAATTTGTTTTATGACCCCCGACTCTGCTCCAAACGGCTTTTACCGACATACACTTTTTCGAAGAGGCAAAAGTGCCAAAAGCCCTTACGCTGTCGGCTCTGCCGGCAGATGTGAATCGGGTGAAAGTCGGTTACCGACCTACACCCTTTCTCCTGCTTTAAAATCGGTAGTATCAACCCTTGCCCGATTTTCTCGAATCGACCCCAGAAAACCTCTTCTTCCACTCGTCTTTTGGTATGAATTTGAGCTCGTTTTTCGTCTCACTTATTGTTGCGCTCGACTCTTCCGTTTTACCACGAAGCTTATTCATCTGCTCCCTGGCTTTTTCTCGTTTTTTATCCGATGCCGGCTTCATAACTCGGAAGGTGAAGTTATCCTTATTGATTTCAAAGGTTAAACATCCCATTTCATCGTCCGCAACTAACCTGCAAAGCTCGGGGTATTCGTTCGCGAACGCTGTTAAACGATTCTTTAAGCTCGTATTGAAGGTAGATATTGTTATTGGATCTTTTGCTTCGCTGAAGTATATTTCGGTGGTCTTTTGCCACTTTTTCAGTCCTGTTCTCATATTTTCTCCTTTTCTGAATTGAGTGTTGATTTTCGTTAAAAAAGCCTTGGTCTATATCGGTTGAATATGCCGATTTTTTAAACGATACGCCCCTTTTTGTATCTCTGTTCGATTTGCTTCTCAAAAATGGCGAAAAGCGATTTTCTCTCGGTTTAGACCTCATTCTAGATAACTCGATTTTTAAGGCTTTTTTCAGCATTTTTTCTTTGTTTTATGGTGTATGATTTTTTATCACATAAGACGACAAAAAGGTCGATACAATCAGCATTAACATAGCACTTTACTATGTCGTTTTGCTTTTTGTATCGACCCTTTTGTTTCCCGAATTCACTGCCGGGAGGATGATATTATTTTCATTATGCCGTTACAAGCGGAGCTGTATTATGTAACGGTTTGATGGTTAATCCAACAATTTTTCTGCATTTTGGGCATTGAATATAGTAATCTGCGCTGTCGGTTACTGTTAACTCAAGAGAATTCTTAAACGTAGGTGTTCTTGAATCCACGACTCGTGAGTCGCAATAAGGGCAACGAGATTTCGGCATTTTCTTTCTGCCATCGTTGTTGTTATTCATTCTTACACCCCCTCAATCTTTTTAATGATACCTGTGGCAACTCCTTGGATGCGAAGCTTTGCGCGATCTTCTCCGCGAATTACGATAGGCTGCATCGAATCGTTTTCGGGACAAAGATAAATTGCATCGTCGGTTTGCTTATATCTTTTGAGGGTTGTCTGCTCGTTATCATAGAGAAAAGCAACGATATTTCCTTGCTTAGCAGTTTCCTGTTTGCGTATGAGAACGAGGTCACCGTCATCAATTCCGGCTTTTATCATTGACTCACCGCGCGCACGAAGCAGAAAGAATTCTCCCTCTCCGGTGATCGCTTTCGGCAAACGAAGATGCTCAATCTCTTGATCTATCACTTCATCGAGCGCACCGCAAGGAATACTGTTGCCCATCTGTGCGCGATTCGTATCCAACATCTCGCGCATAAAAGCGGTGACAATGCTTCTGTGACCGTCGTATTCAATTTCTCCGCGCTCTCGCAACACCTGCAGATATCTCTGCACAGTAACGTGAGAGAGTCCTATCTCGCCTTCGATTTCTCTGGTCGACGGGGAGCGACCATTCTTCTCAAAGTAGCGATTTACAAACTCGATTATCTCACCGAACACGGCTTCGTTCTTGCTTCTCATATGCACCTCCAAGATATAATTACCATTTGGTACATTTAGATTATAACATACAAAAATCGAGTTGTCAAGAGGGAGATGTACACGTGCGTGCACATCTTGAAAGTTTTTTTGAGTAAAGGATATATCTTTGTTTTAGACAGCATAAATTTTATCAGATTTCCCGCTTATATGTTATTTTTTCCTTTTTCTTCAGATCCCTCCAGTATTGTTTGCGCTACCGCATCAAGCAGCTTTAATTTTTGATCCGTGGGGCAATCGAGCTTTTCAATATATTGTGCAACATATTCAGCGTGAAATTTTGCCACTCTCGCATCAAACTGTGCTTGCTTTTCAGGTGTTTCTGGATAATGTACAATAATCTTCATAGCCAATCACCCCTTTCTTAGAATTCGTTCAAATATATGTGGCTACGTCAAACAAATATGAACTTTTTCGATAACAAATTTCTAAAAAACGTTCTGTGGTATCCAACCAGTTTGTAAATCGACCTATTGTATTTTCTTCTCTTGTTACTTTTTCTTTCATCGTGTTTCTCCTTGCTTTGAATTTTGAAATTAGTTTTGGGTTAGTTTTCAAAATCCGACAAGGAGGCGCACGAGCCAACATAATAGGAGATTTTTCGCACGCAAAAAC
>CALGCW010000311.1 GCA_937884385.1 uncultured Clostridia bacterium
ATTGGTAAAGATGCAATTGTAAATTCATTGTAGCATGAAGAATTAACAAAGTTATCAAAATCTGTTGCATCTTTAAAAGTAGAAATGAAGCTACAAGCAGACATAACAGATTTTGCGTATCTGAGCCATAAGTTTTTCTTACTTTCCTTGTTTCTAATTTCAAAATTTTCTGCAAATTTAGAAAACAATACATCGAAAGATTTGTAAGTATCCAAAATTAATTTTGGATCATAATCAAAGAATATTTCTTTAAATATAGGCATTCGTTTAGGATTTTTAAATCCAATTACAAAGGTAAGTACTATAATACCTATAATATCATCTATGATAGCGGCACTCAAGATAGTAGTACCAATTTTTCCTTTTCCAGAATTTGCTTCAGACCAACCATCGACTTCAATATGATATGGCATTGTAATTGTCGCTAGCGGAGATATTTTTAGATTATCAAACTTTACACCTTGTTGTCTTAGTTCATTAACTTCTTTTTCAAAAGACTCTGGATGAATAACTGTCCCTGACCCAATAAAACAAGTAGTGTTATCATACAAAATGCCAGATGGAATTAAATGGAATTTATAAGTGTTTCCATTACTTCTGATGTAAATATTCTAGTTGCTAATATCTTATCTTTACAATACACATCAAAATATTTTTCAAAATTTCAGAACGGCTTTTGTCCGTATCATCATCAAGTAATTCGAGAGCTGAAAATGCAAGAGCAAGCTCCGCTTCAAGCATTTTGGATATTGACGTAATGGCATCATCCCCAAATCGCTCACCGCCGTAAAGCAGCACGAAGGGATTATAGCTTCCGCTTTCTCTATCCTTTTCATAATCGTCGATAGCGTCGATTATGTATATCCAACGCCCAAGTCTTAAACCAACGCTTTTTGCAATGAGCTTTTTATTTCCCGTGAGCCCGTGGGAGAGCAGCTCCTGCATAAGCTCACCGAAAACGTTTGCAGGGGCATCAATGGATGCCGTCTTTGCTTTTTCTATTTCAGAAAGCTCTTCGAGCTTTTTGTTTACAAATTCATATATCTCGGGAACGTTCTCCTTGACCTTTTTCTCCATATGGGAGAAGAAAAAGCGAAGAAAAGCTGCTCCGGTGCGCTTAATTCCCTTTTCATCGTTAATATTGTCAACAATCTTGCCGGAGCAAAGGACTCCGCCGATGTAGGCAGAATATTCAAGTGAGGGTGAGGAAGATAGCGTCGGAACACTCTTTATCGGATGCCTTATGCATCTTTTCTTTACAATGTCCACTCTCTCTTCTTCAAGCATTCCGCGAAGAAGTGCAAAGAAAGTGACGTCGTAACTCAAAGTCAACCTTGACAGGCACCCTGTACACTTCCCCATCGCGTGGCAGAGCCCACAATAGGTCGCCCTATAGTATTCGTACTCGCGAATGCGCAGCGAGGGCTTATCAACCACAACGTATCCAAACACCGCTCATACCCCCCCTCTCACATAGTCCTATAATATAATAATATATCACTTGACGGTAAAAATATAGTCATAAATTGTAAATTTTTTGATTATTGACAATGTTTTGCTCTTGTGATAAAATATAAGGGTAATAATCCCCTAAGGAGAGAAAAAATGGCAAGAAAGCAAAAATGGTCAATAGAAATCGGCGGTGAGACACACACCGTGGAATATACACAGAGAACCCTGTTCTCAAGAGCCAAAATAAAAATAGACGAGAACACCTATCCTCTCTATTCAGCAAAGCTCTTTGGAAAAAGTCAAGAGGCATTCCGTCTTGGCGGTGAGATGGCGGTCATATCTATCGAATCCAATAAAAAAGCAAGACTCACCGTTGACGGCGAAGAAATAGAATAAGTACTAAAGTTAAGTCGATAGCTGAAAATCAGCTATCGACTTATTTATTTACCAAGGTCTGCCTCCGGGACGTCCGCCACTGGGCATTCCGCCGCCCATTCCGGAGCCTTGACCGCAGATATAGTCGTCAAGCGTCACTTCTCCGCAGGCTTCACCGCCTGCTTGAGTAGTGCTGTGAGCATACCCGTTTTCGTCAAGTCCCGAAACGTCCGCATTCATATAGAATGTATAAGTTTTTCCCTTTTCAATCTCCGGGGCCGAGAACAGCGCACCGTTGAATTGCTTTGTTGCGGTAAAGGCGAGAATAACGTTTCCATCCTCATCGCAAATGCTCATCACCGTTCCCGCGGGGAAATATCCGTTGCTGCTTACGAGCACTGAGCCCTGCTCTGCGCGGCTGAAGTTCTGAGCCATATCGCTCGTTCCGAGCATAACCACCGTTCCGCCCGTTATAGTTGCTTCGCCCGCGTAATCCATCGTACCGTTGCCGCCCCTTGAGGGTCCGTCAACGAGCACTACGCCGCCGCTTACGTTAAAGCTGCCGTTTGCATCGACACCGTCGCCCTCAATATGCATTATAACATAGCCTCCGCTTACATTTACCGAGCCGTTGGTCGGTTCGCCGAACATATCGCCCGGTCTTCCTCCCGTGTTCGTGGAGGTATCATTTCCACCCGATGCATTGATACCGTCGTCGGACGATGTGATATCCACGTACCCGTTCATTATGAATATATCAGTCGCTTCGATTCCCTCGTAGCTGTTTTTGATCACTATATTACCGCCGCATATTTCAAGCGTATCGTTAGCGTGGATGCCGTCGTCACCGCTTGATACGGTCATATTGCCGCCCGAGATAAGAATGCTTGCATCGGAGTGGATGGCATCATCCTCGCTTGTGATATCGAGCTCGCCACCCGAGATCTTTACACCTCCGACACCCTTGATCCCCTTAGCAGATTCGAGAGTTGAGGTTGATGTGGTAGTTATCTTGAACGTACCACCCTCTATATTTGCAATTCCATAAGCCTGAACGGCGTCATTATTGCAGTAAAGATCAAAATTGCCGCTTTTGATATAGATAAATCCCATTCCTGCGTCCGTATCGTTATCGGAGCGAAGCGCGTCGCTTCCCGCCTTGACCTTGATGCTTGCGCCCATAATCTTAAGCGAATCCTTGCCGCATATACCTGCGGAAGCACTTGTCACCTCAATATTTCCGCCCGTTATCTGAAGATTATCCTTGGATACGATGCCGTGCGCGTTATTTCCGTTCACAACAAGAGTACCATCACCGTTGATAACGAGATCCTTTTTAGAAAAGATCGCGGCATCGATGACGGTATTGCCGTCACTCATGCTGTATCCCGCGGTATCGCTGATAGTGTTCGTTGTTCCTTCGGCAAGGGTTATAGTCACCTTTTTTGCATTCTTAACGAGTATTACAGGCCCGTCAGCATTGCAAAGTTCCACACCTGAAAGCACAAGTCTGACGCTTGCATCCTTGCCGGCGCTTACTGTGATAGAGCCATCGGCGCAGCTTCCGCTTACCACGAAGGTGCCTGCATTAGTCACGGTAACGTCGGTTCCGTTTGCCTGCGCGCCCATTCCAACGGTCGCTTTATCGGAAGAAAAAGCTATCTTCGATGCTCCGCTTTCGTTATAGCCGCTACTAATATCCTCATCGCTGAAGTCTTTATTGACACCGTCAAGTGAGTCACCGATCTCACTCTTTACAGTTGTAGTAGTTGGTATTGTATTATTTCCACCACAAGAGTATAGCACAGTACAACAGAGCACCAGAGCCAAAACAGATACGGCTATTGTGCAGATTTTTTTGCTTTTGATCATAATTCTTCAGCGCTTCCTTCCATTTTATATATAGATATCTCAAGATTTCCGTTGCGCACGCGAAGCTCATCCATAAACTCCTGCACACCTACACCCTTTAACATCTCTATTTTATATGTAAGCTTGAAGAGACTGCCCATATTTGCACTCTTGATGGAAACAAGAGCTCTTTTTTTAGTGTATTTTTTGAATATTTCATCGAAAGCTCCCTCAAAATTGAGGGTTTCGGGAATGGTTATCTTAAGATAAAGCTCCTTGTCGCTGCTCATTGCTATAGCTCCGAAAACGAGCATACAAGCGCAGGCAATAAGCGTAAAGAGTGCACCGATACCAACGTAGCCTGCTGCGCACGCAAGACCTGCCGTCATTGAGATGAATACGGAAACGATATCCTTTGCCTTGCCGGGCACGGAACGGAATCTTATGAGAGAGAACGCACCCGCAACCGCAATACCCGTGCCAACACTGCCGTTGACCATAACTATTACAGTCTGCACCGCAAGGGGTAAAAGCACAAGGCTTGCAAAAAAGCTCTTTGTCACGCGACTGCGGAACGATGCGCAAAAGGCAACAAGCAAGCCGCAAAGCATAGCCACGCCTGCGCTGATAAGATAAGTTCCAACACTCATTCCACCGATAAATATATTGTCAAAAAGATCCATAATTCATTCCTTCTCTTTCTTTATTATGTCGTAATATGCGTTAGCATATTTTGAAAACTTAGTTGGGTATACAGCACACTCTGAAAGCGCGTGTGCAAGCCACAATGGCATAGCGCCCGGGGTTTTTATCTCAAGGATGTACTCATCCTCCCCTATTAAAGGCACTCCGTCGGAAACGTTTTCTTCCCGTGGAAATCCTCTTCTGTAGCGCAGATTTTTATCAAAGGTCAATCTGACGTCGGGACTGTCACAGGTAAAGAATGCCTCTCTTTCGCACAAAATACAAACGTTTGGCTTGGGGCGACGATAAACGGTCATAGCGTAGTCTATCTCCCTCATTATCTGTGAATCAAACGGCTTTTCGCCGCTTTCTATATATTCAAGAGCCATTCTTTCGGTCATAGACACCCTTCGTTTATATACCACGCCCTTATACTTCTTTTTTATTTCAAAAAAGAGCTTTTTATCGTCGCTTGGCACCCCATAGCTTCGAATTCTCAGCTTTTCCTTGTAGGATTCCGCCTCGATAGAATTGCGTATCAATACGAAATCGGGCGTATCGAGATAAAGCGAGCACAAGGTGCTTATCCCGTATTTATCGGGGACGAGCTTTTCACGGATAAGTGACATCAGCTTTGAGTATTCATTTTTATTCAAGCGATATTTCTTCTCATAACGCTTGAATATCATTATATCTGCCACCCGATCACCGCCTTTCCTCGAACATTTTACCATATTTTCAATTCATTGTAAATGAATAATCTTAAAAAATGCTAAAAATTTATATATTTTTTGAATATTTATTCGCTATAAGGGCATAAAAAAACTTTTAAGCATTTTTTAAGTTTTTTAGTTTAAAATATCTTGTACAAAATCATTTTATGTAATATAATATTAACAGATAGCAAAACAAAGGAGTAAATGATGAATATTTTGATCGTTGAAGATGAAAAGCGCCTTGCAGAAGCGCTTGAGCATATTTTGCTGGAACAAAAATATATGGTGGATACAGTACACGACGGCGCAGAAGGCCTTGATTATGCAATAAGCGGTATATACGATTGCATAATCCTTGACATAATGCTTCCCTCTATGAACGGCTTTGACGTTTGCCTTGAACTGAGAAGAAAAAAGATAACCACACCCGTGCTTATGCTTACCGCAAAGGATACAGTATCTGACAAGGTAAGAGGACTTGATGCGGGCGCGGACGACTATATGACAAAGCCCTTCTCTCCTGACGAGCTTCTCGCACGTGTACGCGTGCTTACGAGAAGACGAGGTGAGGTAATCCTCGATGAAATGAAATACTCGGATATCACGCTTCATATAGATCAATCAAAACTATCTTGCGCAAGAAGTGCAAAAAGCATTCATTTGAATTTCAAAGAATGCGAAATGCTCAAGGCGTTTATGTCAAAACCGGGAATAATCATTTCAAAACAGGATCTTATAACCAAGATATGGGGATACGACTCTGACGCGGGAGACAACAACGTAGAGGCATATATATCCTTTTTGCGTAAAAAGCTCACCTTCGTTGAATCAGAGGTCGAGATTCACTCTGCAAAAAAGCTTGGATACAAATTGAGTTAACGGAGAAACGCATATGTTAAAAAAATTAAAGCTTAAGTTCATCCTCAATAATATGTTTCTGATCAGCATAGTTATTGCCGTGACCTTCTCTGCTCTCTGCCTTTTGATCTATTTCAC
Organism: uncultured Clostridia bacterium; assembly: GCA_937884385.1. GTDB lineage: Bacteria > Bacillota > Clostridia > Oscillospirales > CAG-272 > RGIG4608. The sequence continues at coordinate 6,075 of CALGCW010000311.1, forward strand.
AGAGGAGACTAAGCTAACGGACACTTTGGAGAAAAATATACTTATAGCGCAAAGCAATATTCCTCATTTACCAAATTTCCCTCACGAGCCGGACAGTATAATCTATGAGGAGTCCTTCACGGTGCTAGTCAACGAAAGCGGACAGATCATATCCGAGACTCCCAATGCCATCGACAATAAGTTTTTGGAGCAGGCAATCGACACTGTCCTGGACGCAGAATACGATCGAGGCAATCTGCGTCTTTTGAACCTTAGCTATATGAAAAGAACGATCCCCAATGGGACCCTGATTTCTTTTGTTTCAAGAGAGCATCTGAACACTCGCGTTCGCGAGTCTGTTAGCCAATCCTCGCTTGCGGCTCTAGTCAGTCTTTTACTGTTTTTATATATCAGCAAGCGCCTTGCCGATATTGCTATTGCCCCCGTTGAGCAGGCTTGGGAGCAGCAAAAGCAATTCCTTGCGGATGCTTCCCACGACCTTAAGACTCCCTTAACTGTAATACTTGCAAACAACAACATTCTATCATCCCACAAGGATGAAACGGTAGGCTCTCAAATGAAATGGGTCGAAAGCACTAACGAGGAGGCGGGCAGAATGAGCGACCTCATCAACAAAATGCTTGAGCTTGCAAAAAACGAATCCACCAAGGAGGAGCTGAGATTCGGACGTGTGGATCTGAGTGAGACGGTGGAAAACGCGATACTACAATTTGAAGTGGTTGCATTTGAAAAAAATATCACCATAGAAAGCGGTATTCAGCCGGGTATCGTTGTAAAAACGCACAGAGCTACGGTATCAAAGATTCTGGAGATCCTTTTCGATAATGCCATAAAATACAGTAACGAAAATGAAAAGATCGCCGTCACCCTTTATCAAAGCTCGAAAAAGGTATACTTTTCAATAAACAATAAGGGAGAATACATAAAAGAGGATGAGCTCCCTCACATTTTCGAAAGGTTTTATCGCACGAATAAGGAACGTGAAGTGGGCGGCCACGGTCTTGGACTCTCTCTTGCAAAAAAGAAATGTGATATGCTTGGCGCAAAAATCGAGGTCGAATCAAATCCCGAAGACGGAACGACCTTTACTATAATATTCAAAGCTAAAAAATAAAAAATCGAGGTGCTACTGTGAAAGTAGCACCTCTTTTATACTCAATCGACCGATCGTTGATCAGTCAAATAACTCTCAGGTTGGTTTTATGATAAATTATATATAAAAACAACAAGATCAGTTGTTGAGAATGTTGCCTTATTTTGCAAAATCGGCAACTCTGCTTTCCCTTATCAAGTGTACCTTGATCTGACCGGGATATTTCATTTCAGCCTGAATCTTGGCAGCCATCTCTCTGGCGATGAGCTTCATTCCCTCATCATTTACCTGCTCGGGCTTGACCATTACACGGACCTCACGTCCCGCCTGGATAGCGTATGCCTTATCAACTCCCTCAAAGCCCTTTGCAATCTCCTCGAGCTTTTCAAGACGTTTGATGTAGTTTTCCATATCCTCGCGGCGTGCGCCGGGTCTTGCAGCAGAAATCGCGTCTGCCGCCTGAACGAGAATCGCTACTATCGTTCTGGGCTCTACGTCGTTATGGTGAGCTTCGATAGCGTGAACAACGTCCTTGTTTTCCTTGTACTTCTTGACAGCATTTACACCGATCTCAACGTGAGAACCCTCAACGTCATGGGGGAATGCCTTACCGATATCGTGGAGAAGTCCCGCACGGCGCGCGATATTCGCGTCAACTCCGAGTTCCTCTGCCATAATACCTGCCAAAAATGCGACCTCAATAGAGTGTTTAAGTACGTTTTGACCGTAGCTTGAACGGTAACGTAAACGACCGAGAAGCTTAACGAGCTCTGGGTGAATTCCGTGAATTCCAACCTCAAATGTTGCTCTTTCACCCGCCTGCTTGACGGATGCATCGACCTCTCTTTGTGCCTTTTCAACCATTTCTTCGATCCTTGTGGGATGGATTCGTCCGTCGGAAATGAGCTTTTCAAGAGCTACTCTTGCTACCTCACGTCGAACAGGATCAAAGCCGGAAATGGTTATCGCCTCAGGTGTGTCGTCAATAATAAGCTCAACACCAGTAAGCGTTTCGATCTTTTGGATATTTCTACCCTCACGACCGATGATTCTTCCCTTCATTTCCTCACTGGGCAATGCTACAACGGAAATAGTTGCCTCTGCAACGTGGTCAGCCGCACAGCGCTGAATTGCAAGGGAGAGAATGTTTCTTGCTTTTTCTTCGGATTCATCCTTAAACTGCTGCTCAAGCTCGTCAAGTCTTTGTGCAAGCTCGTGCTTGACCTGGCTCTCGACCTTTTCGATCAACTGTTCCTTTGCCTCGGCAACAGTCAGTCCCGACAATTCTTCAAGAACCGCAAGCTGCTTTGAAAAAGCTTCTTCCACCTGCGCGCGTACTGCGTCGGCCTCCTTAAGCTTTTTGTCAAGCTGCTCGTTCTTTTTTTCAAGAGCTTCGCTCTTTTTGTCGAGGTTTGCTTCCTTCTGCTCAAGACGGCGCTCCGTCTTTTCGGTCTTTGCCAAGCGCTCCTTCATTTCGCGATCGTTTTCATTCTTCTGTCTGAGAATTTCTTCCTTCGCCTCAATAAGAGCTTCCTTTTTCTTTGTCTCGGCTTGCTTTTCACCGTCAAGGATGATTCTTTTGGCTTCTTCTTCGGCAGACCCTATCTTGCCCTCGGCTATCTTTTTGCGAAGGACCATACCCCCGAAGACGCCTACTGCAATTGATACGACTGCCACAAGAACGTACCATAATGCGTCCATATTGCACCTCCTTTTTTCATATTGAATTTTCAAAGTATCTATAAAAGTAAACAAAATTGCATTCTTTACCATTTTAGTACTACTCTATTTTACACAATTATACGTCTCTTGTCAAGATATTTTTGCACTGTTAATATTCTTTATTTTTATTTTCTTTATCAAATATCGCAACAATCTGCGGAAAATATCGTGTAAGCCCTTGATTTTTCTTTAAAAATGGTATATAATACTATTCGGTAAATTTTTATTTTCGGAGGAAACAAAAATGCTCGTTTCAGCAAAAGAAATGCTTACAAAAGCTAAAGAAGGACACTACGCAGTAGGTCAGTTCAATATCAATAACCTTGAATGGACAAAAGCCATTCTTCAGACCGCACAGGAGATGAACTCCCCCGTTATCCTCGGTGTTTCCGAGGGCGCAGGCAAGTATATGTGCGGATACAAGACCATAGTAGGTATGGTTGAAGGTATGATCGAGGGTCTCGGCATCACAGTTCCCGTTGCTCTCCACCTTGACCACGGCTCTTACGAGGGCGCACTCAAGTGCATCGAAGCAGGATTTTCATCCGTTATGTTCGACGGTTCTCACTACCCCATCGAGGAAAACATCGAAAAGACCAAGGAACTCGTTCGCATCACAGGCGAAAAGGGCATCTCCCTTGAAGCAGAGGTTGGCTCCATCGGCGGCGAAGAGGACGGCGTTATCGGCGCAGGCGAATGTGCCGATCCCGATGAATGCAAGATGATCGCAGACCTCGGTGTGACAATGCTCGCCGCAGGTATCGGCAATATCCACGGCAAGTACCCCGCAAATTGGCAGGGGCTCTCCTTCGACACGCTTGATGCTATTCAGCAGAAGACAGGCGCAATGCCCCTCGTTCTTCACGGCGGCACAGGCATCCCCGCGGATATGATCAAAAAGGCTATCGACCTCGGTGTTTCCAAGATCAACGTTAACACAGAGTGCCAGCTCGCTTTTGCAGCTGCTACAAGAGAGTACGTTGAGGCAGGCAAGGACCTTCAGGGCAAGGGCTTTGACCCCAGAAAGCTTCTCGCTCCCGGTACTGAAGCTATCAAGGCTACAGTTCGTGAGAAGATCGAACTCTTCGGTTCTGCCAATAAGGCGTAATTTATATTCATTAAAACTCCCGATCAAAATCGGGAGTTTTTTGCTTGGATTATATTTCAAATTTTGATTTGGGGGGAGTTACTTTGCTTTGGATTGGTCGCTTTTTGAAAAAAGCTTGGCAAAAACTTTAATCAGCTTCGCGGCAGAATTTCGCGCAAATTGTGTTGTGACACATCACAACACATAACGATTTTCTCCCTTGTCGAAAA
>CALGCW010000312.1 GCA_937884385.1 uncultured Clostridia bacterium
CCAGGTAAGCCAGCACGCCCACCGTAAGCATTACCGCGCTCTGCATCAGATCCATGCCCACCAGTACCCACTTGCGGTTGCACTTATCCACGATGCTGCCGCTGAAGGGGGACAGAAACATGGTCACAAACATGGAGATGGCGGACATAATGCCCATCAGACTGCTGGAACCGGTTTGCTCAAACACCCAGTAGCCGATAGCAACGCTGTACATCAGATCGCCTATCGTTGATACGGCACTTGCCTGCAAAAGCAGGATAAAATCTTTATTCCATAATTTTTTCATATTTTGAGCTCCTGTTTGGTTTGATGCCCTTATTTTACAAAAATAATCGGTTGCAGTCCATATATTTTAGTTGTCACATTTTCAAAAGAGGGCAACTTTGATTGTCAATTGAGGCTTTTCTGCCGCAACGTGCCCATTATATCATAAAAATAGAAAAACCGCAATACCTTTTTGGAATTGCGGTTTTGTTTTTATATCTTAACGTATTTCAACGAGCCCTTTACCTTGCTTACGATACTCTTGTATTGCTTACCGTAAAGGAAGAGGGAATACTGCTCATCATCAAGTGTGTCGAGGTATCTGAATATTTTATTCATAGCCTCGTCGATCTTTTCGGGCGGAGTTTCCTTCTCAAATTCAATGAGGAATACTCGCGAATAAAAGGTCTCGCTTATAACCTTTCTCACAAGGTATACGGCATGGATCCGATCGGATACGGACGTGATGAAGTCAATGTGAGCCTTTAAGGTTGTCTCGTCCATATCATCGGCTATTATCTTATCCGTCGTAGTGAGTACGTTAGCCTTGTCATCTTCATCTATCTGCTTTTGGGCAAGAAGGGTTGCCTTTTGGCGATATTCGTCAAGCTCCTTTTGCATACCGTGGGAGCATACGTATTCTCCGATAAGCTCAATGCTCATTTCAAAGAGGTTGGAGTTTAACTCGATCGCCTCATACAAAATGTCGATGCCCGTATCGTCGTCTCTCAGCAGAAGCATATAGCCCTTGAAGAACTTTGGATATGCGGTTGCGAAGGCATTTGTTTCTTCGGCAATGATCTTGTCACACAATGCCTCTGCTTCATCATTGCGAAGCAAGCCTGCAAGCGCGTCAATTACTGGTATGAGCTCGGCAGAAGAATATTTGACCTCGGATTTTTGCCATTTATCGATTATTTCAAGCGGAGCGAGGTAATTTGCTTTTCTCAATTCATCGTAATCCTGCTTCAGGCTTTCTGCGATCTCCTTGTTGACGTGCTCAAAAATCTTTTTTCTCTCGCCCTCCAAGCTGTCGCCTTCAAAATCAAAGGATATATTTACGTCTTCTGCACAGACTCCGACTGCGTCTCTGCGGAGGCGGTAGATGGGGTGAGATGCATTTCTCGGTTGGATACCTTTTTCAAGTATTGCGAGCCACTTCTCCTTGTTTTCGCGCACTGATGCCTTGAAGGACTCAAGGTTGAGGGTAGCTATATTTTCAGCGGGGGTTTCGTGTTCAAATAAAGGTGTGCTTTGATATTTATAGAGGACCTTTCCGTACATATCATAGAAATTACATTTTGCGATCGCGGATGCAAAGCTTTTGGGGTCGCCGTGATCTCGGGTGATCTTATCCGCCATTGCTTCGATATATTCTGAGGACAAAAGTGTATACAGAGAAAACTCCATACCGTATTTCATCATTGGAAGGGAAATGATTATGTCCGTAATGGTAGAACCGTCGGTCTCGTGCTCAATGAAGCGATTGAAAAATCCGTATGTGCTTTTGGGCGTGTATTTCGGAGAGTGGTGTGCAAATTCGTGAAGAAGTACGTTGAAAAGCTCCTCTCTTGAAAGCGAGCCTATCATTATTGCTCCAAGCAAAAGAAGGTGGATGTTGCCTTGCTTGGATATTGCCGCGTTAAGGGAATTGTCAGTGGAAATGAATATCTTACCCTCCACTCCCGCGTGCTTCATAGCTTCCTCTGCCACAGAATACAGCTCGGCAAATTCGTCTTTTGGCAAAAAGTCCTTGGGGTTGATTATCGGCTTATCGATAATTGCTCCAAAGAGTCTGATATATACGCCGCCCGTCATAAAAATAATAAGAAGTACCATTCTTGGGAATGTGTCGGAGCTCGCGCCGATAAACAGTGCGGTCGCGTGCATAAAAACGGTAATAAACGCAACGTATATCTTGCAGAAGATAGCGGTCCTGCGCAATCGCGAGGTGGCAAGCTTGAAATTATCGTTTATGCTTTGCTTGCGTTGCAGCATCATTTCATTGACCTCTGCAACTCTCATTTTTTGAAGCTTACTTTTGGTGATGATACCGTAGATTATATTTATTGCAAGGATAACGAAGGTAAGACCTGTGAAAATATTGCTTAAGATTTGAAATAATTCTGTGCTGCTTTCTGTCGTAAGAGCTTTGCCGCCAAAAAATGCCGCAAGGACCGTGATCGCGCCCCATATCATTGCAATAATGCTTAAAAAGATGTTTTTGACTTTGTTTTTATTGTTCATAGAAGTCTCCTTTGCATATAATATACTCTTGAGCAGATTATAGCAGAAAAGCAGGGATTTTTCAATAGAAATTTGTTGTATGCTCAAAAACGTGAGCAAAAAAGAAAAAGCACTCTTTTGAGTGCTTTTTGCCCTTTATTAGTCGCCGAAGCAGATGCCCATTGCCTTTGCAAGTGTGACGAGCTCGCCGTTCGGATCTACGTTCTTTGTCTTCTGACCGATCACGTCCTCAAGGGAAACGTCTACGATCTGGTCGCCCTGAAGTGCTACCATTCTGCCGAAGCCGCCTCTCATACAAAGCTCAACTGCTGCATAGCCGTAGCGAGAGGAGAGAACTCTGTCGTGTGCTGTGGGTGTGCCGCCTCGCTGAATGTGACCGAGAGCCGTTGCTCTTGCCTCGGATCCGGTAAGCTTTTCAAGCTGGTCTGCAACGATCGCGCCAACACCGCCGAGACGGATGGAGTCCGCGCTATCCTCGATGACCTTGGAAACTACCTGCTTGCCGTCAAGGGATTTTGCGCCCTCGGATACTGCAACGATGGAGAATTCCTTGCCGTTTGCCTTATCGTTCTTGATCTTTTCAGCGACCTTATTGATATCATAGGGGATCTCGGGAATGAGGATCGCGTCAGCCGCGCCTGCGATACCTGCGTGAAGTGTCATCCAGCCTGCGCCTCTGCCCATAATCTCAACTACCATAATTCTATGGTGGGACATACCTGTTGTGCGGACTCTGTCAAGTCCGTCCGTAGCAACGGAGATAGCTGTATCAAAGCCGAAGGTATAGTCTGTGTGAGCCAAGTCGTTGTCGATGGTCTTGGGAATGCCGACTACATTTACGCCCTTGCGAGCGAAGTCTCTTGCAGATGTAAGAGAACCGTCTCCGCCAAGAATGAAGAGCGCGTCGATGCCTGCTGCGTTCAAATGCTCAACCGCAACGTCGGAAACATCCTCATACGTGAGCTTGCCGTTCTCGTCGCGGACAAATTCGCCGTTCTCGTCCTTTACGGGATACTGGAAAAGATTGTCCTTATTGGAGCTGTAGAGAATAGTGCCGCCCTTTGTGATGATCTCGTCAACCTCGGGAAGACCGAGTCTGATGAAATCTCCGTGATAGAGACCGAAATAACCGTGGCGAACGCCGTATACTTCCAATCCGTATTTTGTGACAGCAGTTTTAACAACTGCGCGGATAACGGGATTTAAACCGGGGCAATCGCCGCCGGCTGTCATAATTGCAACCTTTTGAATCTTTTTCATAACGATATATTCCTCTTTTTTGTTAATTTATTATCAATTTTTATTTTCATAAGTCAAGTTAGTATTATAGCACACAAAATTCACTTTTTCAAGATGTTTGTTGATTTTTGTTGTTAATTTTTTGTTTTTGTCAAGTTTTCATAAGAATGAGGCACAAAAAATCCCAAAATCGCATCTCTGTGATTTTGGGATTATGTATCATTCTCTGGTATTCTCCTGTCCGCGGTATACCACGAACTTGCAGAAAAGATATTCTAAAACGAAGTTAGCAAGCATAGTGATTATCAGTATCACAAAATCGTTGCCGCCGTTCTGCTCTGCCAGATTGCCAAGATAGGTCGAGAGGGGAGTGAACACGAGGTAAAAGCCGAACACCTTTGCCATTGCAACGGGAACGTTAGCGGCGGACTTGAAGGTATAGCGGCGGTTAAGCGTAAAATTCCACAGTATTGAGAGTACCAAGGAGATAAGGTAGGGGATCCAATAATCCTTGATGAATATCTCAAGTATGGCAAACGAGCCGATTTGAATTATTCCCGCGGACGTTGAAAATGCGGTGAATTTTAATGCCTGTATGATCTGTCCTTTATCTTTACTCATAAATTCTCCTTTTTTTATATCGATTTTGAATAGCAGCGGCGGCGCTTGTGCTGTTCCTTATCGAAATATCTCCACATTCCGTGAACGGCACCGTTGGTCTCGAGCATTGGTCCCGTTTCGCAGAAGCGGACCTTATTATCGATACATTTTCTGACGAGTGTATCCATTAGGATTGCGGGAACTCCGAACATCTGATGCTTGGGGGCGACTGCGACGAAGTACATTTCCAAGACGTCGTTTTTGCACTTGAGTGCTTTTAGCATATGTACGATACCAAATGGGAACATTTTGCCGTTTGCCTTCTTGAACGCCTTTGCAAGGGAGGGGACCATAACGCCGAAGGCGACGATGTGCCCTTCCGTATCCTTTACTGAACAGATATAGTCAAGGTCTACAAGCGGAATGTAATTGTCTATCATATTCTTGATAACGGCGGGTGTCAACGGAACCGTGCCGAAGAGCACCTCCTCTGCCTTGTCTATTACCTCGAATGCTTCAAAAGCATCGTTATAGAGCGTCTTTCTGTCGGTGTAGGTGACTGCCTTATATTTTCCGCGAGAGAGCAGGCGATTTGAGAGGCTTGCTATACGGGGATTGGGCTCGATGGGACACTTGATCCTATATTCTATCCAGTCGATGGATTTTGTGAGTCCGAGGCGCTCCATATGATCAATATAGTAGGGGTGGTTATAAAAGGTGATCGACATATTCAATTGATCGAAGCCTTCGACGAGCATACCCTGGTGGTCCGTATCGTTAAAGCCCATAGGTCCCATTATCTCGTTAAAGCCCCTCTCCTTACCCCAATCAACGACTGCGGCAAGAAGCTTTTCGGACACCTCATAGTCGTCGACAAAGTCAAATCTTGTATAACGGACCGTGTTCTTTTGCCATTTTTGATTATAGGCGTGGTTTATAAGACCTGCGATCCTGCCGACGATCTTATTATCCTTGTATGCCAAAAAGAGCTTTGTCTCACAGAATTCGTAGGAAGGATTTTTACCTTTTGTGAAGGTGTCTATTTCATCGTTCTCCAAAAAGGGAACGAAGTTTGCATCGTTTTTATATAGCTCGTTGGGAAATCTAACCCATTTCAAAAGGTCTTTTTTGGTCAAGACCTCTTTGATGATTACGCTCATAGATATTCTCTAAACTTTCTGAAAATTCGCTAAAATCTTTAGCTTGCGTATTATAACATCAATTTGTTGACTTGTCAACAATTTTTAAAATTTTTGTGTATTTTGATTATTTTTGTTAGCCGGATGTGCTCTAAAAATACAAAATTTTTGTCCTTGTTGTATAATTTTTGGCTATTGAGTGCTTTTGAAGTATGAGGGGAAGAGCAGAGCGCAAATTTTTTCGTTTTCCTGTAAAAACAGTTGATATTGCCTTTGAAATATGGTATAATATGTGTATAATTATTGATGAAAACAGGAGGTATTGTATGTACGAGCCTAAACCTATAGATACTAACGATATAGAGCTTGATAGGGATATTATGGAGCTTTGCGAGCTTATAGCCAAGAATACTCACGAGGTGTGGTCCCAGGGAAGGATTAAGGAAGGTTGGAGATACGGTGAAAAGCGTGACGACGCAAGGAAGCTCCACCCCTGTCTCATTCCTTACGAGGAGCTTCCCGAATCCGAAAAAGAATATGACCGCAACACGTCCCTTGAAACTCTCAAGCTGATCATCAAGCTTGGATACGATATCAAAAAATCCTGAGTGGAGGATCTCTTATGGTAATAGTAGAATTTTTTGACAAAGCTGCGCTTGAGAACATATGCGGCGCTCTGCTTTGCAAGCCCGAAAAGGTTATTTTCGTTGGCTCGAGCAGAAGTAAGATGGAGCGCAGTATGGAGCTTTACAGGACGGTCCTTTGCAGCAGGGGAATATTTCCCGAGCTTTCTTGCGTTGCCGTTTCAAGAAACCATCTGCAGGCGATAGTGGATAAGCTTGAAGAGATAGTTGAAGGCTGTGAGGGCGAATGTGTATTCGACCTTACGGGCGGCGACGACCTTTATCTTGTGGCGGTGGGAATCATTATGGAGCGATACATCGACAGGATACAGTGTCATCGCTTTAACTTCCAGCAGGATAAGATCTACGATTGCGATGCGGACGGCGCCGTTTTTGACGTCAAGAGTTTTAATATTTCGGTTTCCGACAATATCTCCATTTACAACGGTGAGATAGTTACAAGCTCATACGACGGATGCTTTACATATTTTTGGGATTTTAACGCGGATTTCCTCAACGACGTGAAGGCGATGTGGGAAATATGCAAGCAAAATCCTAAAATGTGGAACGCGCAGATAGGAACGCTGGGTGCGGTGTGCGATAAGCTTAGTATGCCGTCATCGCTCGAGGTAAGGTTCGATCAGAGGGCCGCACAGGCGGCGTTCAGCTACGATCACATCAGATATACTTGTGAGCCACAGCTACTTTGCGAGCTTGAAAATCTTGGTCTTATCACTTCCTTATATATTGACAGAACGGTAAGCTTCAGATTCAAAAACGAGCAGGTCAAAAAGGTACTGACGGTTTCGGGGCAGATCCTTGAGCTGTTTATCGCTTCAAGACTCCTTTCATTAAGGGGAGAGGACGGCTTGCGCTTGTACAATGACGTGAAGGTCGGCACGGTCATCAATTGGGGACAGTCGGAGGATGACGACGGAATACCCACGATCAACGAAATAGACGTTATTGCGATGAAGGGGTCGATCCCCGTGTTTATTTCCTGTAAAAACGGCTTTTTCGATGCCAATGAGCTTTATAAGCTTAATACGGTAGCGGATAGATTTGGAAATAAATACGCCAAAAAGGTGCTTGTGGCTACGGATATGGACAGCTTGGGCTCGCGTGGAGATTATCTCATCTCGCGTATGCAGGATATGGGTATTCGGTGTATAACGGATCTCGATCAGATGCAAGATACGGAGCTTGATCGCATACTTGCGTCTCTTTGGAAGAACTGACGAAAAAACGGAACAAAAAATGTAATAAAAATTATAAAACCCTATTGACAAATCTATCGATAGGGTTTACAATATGATCAACAGTTGAATAATTGTTCAACTGTTCAAGTAAAGTGAGGTGCTTTTATGGAAGTAAAGATGAATACCGACATTCATATTCACAGTGACGTTTGCGAATGCGATCATGTGCATACGGACGCGGTCGCACACGTTAGGGAAGTGATGGAGGATACTGAGGTGCTTTATGCGCTTTCGGATTTTCTCAAGGTAATGAGCGACAGCACGCGCATGAGGATAATGGCGGCACTTGAAAGTGAGGAGCTTTGCGTTTGCGATCTTTCGGAGGTGCTTGGTATGACCAAATCCGCTATATCGCATCAGCTTAAGGTGCTTAAGGATGCAAAGCTCGTAAAGTTCCGCCGTGACGGCAAAAACGTGTATTATACGCTTAAGGATGATCACGTTAAGACCATTCTTGAAATGGGAATACAACATATAAAGGAGAAGGATTGATATGAAGATCAAAGCAAAGGTTAACGGATTGTGCTGTGCTCACTGTGCGGCAAAGATCGAAGAAAAGATAGCGGCTCTTGAAGGCGTTGAGAGCGCAAGCGTCAGCATACTTACGGAAAAAATGATAATCGTTTGCGACGATGCAAGGGTCAATGAAATAAAGACTGAGGCAGAAAAAATTACCAAGAAGATCGAGCCCGACGTCAAGGTAGAATTTATTTGATTATGAAAAGAGATATCGGATTATTATCCGCGGGTATAGTGCTTTTCATAATAGTACTTTTTGTTCCCAATGAGCCTGCGATGCTGCGTTTTTTGTTGTTTTTGCTTGCGTTTATCGCAAGCGGTGCAAAGGTAATACTCGCGGCGCTTAAGGGCATCTCACGCGGAAACGTTTTTAACGAGAATTCGCTTATGGTGGTGGCGGCTATCGGTGCGTTTTGTATAGGTGAGTATCCCGAGGCGGTGTTCGTAGTAGTATTTTACCGCGTGGGAGAGCTGTTTGAGGATTATGCGGTTAAAAAATCGCGCAAGTCCATATCCGACGTTATGAACATCTGCCCCGATTATGCAAATCTGCTTGTCGAAGGTGCTGTCACGAAGGTGGACCCGGACGACGTCTGCGTGGGAGATGTGATAGTGGTAGCCGCAGGCGAGCGAGTTCCGCTTGACGGTACTGTTATTGAGGGTAATTCTTACGTCGATACTTCCGCGCTTACCGGTGAGAGCGTTCCGCGAAAGGTTGAGGTCGGTGACGAGATACTAAGCGGTTGTATCAATAAAAACACCGTGCTTCACGTCAGGGTCACCAAGAGCTTTGACGACTCTACCGTCAGTAGAATCTTAGAGCTTGTTGAGACTGCATCCGCAAGAAAGTCGAGCCCCGAGAAGTTTATTTCGAAATTTGCAAAATACTACACTCCGGCAGTGCTCGTGTGCGCGCTTTTGCTTGCGGTGCTTCCTCCCCTCCTTATAGAGGGTGCGAGCTTTAAGGATTACGTATATAGGGCGCTTTCGTTTCTCGTAGTTTCTTGCCCTTGTGCGCTCGTTATCTCCGTTCCGCTTGCGTTTTTCGGCGGTATTGGCGGTGCTGCGAAAAAGGGCATACTTATCAAGGGAGGAACTTACCTTGAATCTCTTGCAGGCGCGGGAAGCATCGTTTTTGATAAAACGGGAACTCTTACAAGGGGTACGTTTGCCGTTCGTTCGGTAAGTCCCGTAGATATGAGTGAAAGCGAGCTTATAGAGCTTGCCGCTTATGCTGAGAATGTTTCGCTCCACCCGATAGCCGCCTCGATTCGCGAAGCCTACGGCAAGGATATAGATATCGACAGGATAAGCGAAAGCCGTGAGATCGCGGGTCACGGAGTTTTTGCCGTGCTTGATGGCAAAAAGGTACACGCGGGCAATATTAAATTAATGAAAATGATCGGAATTGATTGCAACGGCACGGGAAAAGGAACTGAGGTTCATATTGCGCTTGACGGCAGGTATGCCGGTCATCTGCTGATTGCCGACGAGATAAAGAATGATGCTAAAGAGGGTATCTCTGCGCTCAAACGAGCAGGTATCGGAAAAACGTATATGCTTACCGGTGATACCCGCGCAACAGCCGAGGGAATTGCGGATGCTTTGGGCATAGGCTTTGTTAAAAGTGAGCTTTTGCCCGGGGATAAGGTCAGCGAGCTCGAAAAGATAATGGCAGAGACGGCGGGGAAGACAGTCTACGTGGGTGACGGCATAAACGATGCCCCCGTGCTTGCCCGCGCAGATGTCGGCATCGCTATGGGCGCACTCGGCTCGGACGCTGCTATTGAAGCCTCTGACGTGGTGATAATGACGGACGAGATCAAGAAGATCGAAGAGGCGTATGCGATATCGAAAAAGACGATGAGTATCGCAAAGCAGAATATCATTTTTTCGATAGCGATAAAGGTCGGCATACTCATCCTTTGCTCCCTGAACGTGCTTGGAATGGGTGTTGCGGTGTTTGGCGATGTTGGAGTTATGGTTCTTGCTGTGCTCAATTCCTTCAGGACTATGAAGGATTAATACCCAAGGAAAGCATTGAGAGGTCGTAAAATGAATTTTGATATCAACAAATTAGAATGGACTCGCGAGAGTGCAAGCTACTCTATCACAAAGGAAAAGATCGAGATAGTCACAAGTCCCCACACCGATCTGTGGCAGAGGACTTACTATCACTTCAGAAATGACAACGCGCCCGTTTTGCAGATGGAAACGGAAGAAAAGTATTTCTCATTCGTGGTTAAAACAGAGTTCCAAAGCGAGCATAGATTTGACCAATGCGGCATAGTAATGTATCTCGACAGCGACAACTGGCTTAAAGCCTCTATTGAATACGAAAACGAGAGATTTCAGCATCTTGGGAGCGTTGTGACCAACAACGGATATTCCGATTGGGCGACAACTGAGATCGATGCGAGCATAAGATCGATGTGGTATAGGCTCAGCCGCCGCGAGGATGACTATTGCATTGAATGCTCGGAGGACGGCATTGTTTTCAAACAAATGCGTGTGTGTCATATGTGGAAGGGCGGAGGTGCTATCCGCTTTGGCATCTATGCGTGCAGCCCAGAGGAATCATCGTTTAAGGCAACGTTTACGAATATGGAGATGACTGAATGCAAGTGGCTCGCTCACGATGGGCAACAGCCTGATGCGGAGTGAGGAGGGATCTTTGCTTGAGATTTGTTCTGTAAAAGAAGAAAGCAACCTTAATTGGTTGCTTTTCGTTTTATGTGTTGTGCAGCCAATTTAGATGCCACAGCGAAAAAGTCAATAGAATCAAGGGTTTTCGACTTTCTAAGGTAATTTCATGTGCATCCAAAATAGATGCACTTATTTTTCAATCAAATCATAAAATTTGAATTGAGAGTTGCGAATTTTTTTGTTGAGCCCAATTTACGGCATAATTTCTATCGCCTTTTATTGTCTCTTTGAAGGCAGTGCAGCCGGTTTTATATGCCCCCTCGGTCAAATAGTACCTTATTTCCCAAGTTTTCATAAAAATCTTCTTTCTTTAGAATATTTCGGATATTAATATACTTATGTTGTTGAACACATTGGTTAGTGCTTGATCATTATCCTCGAAATCCGTTATTTCTATGGCTCCAATTTGTTTGTGTTTGGTGATGTCCGTTCTATGATTCAAACTGAATCCATGCTTTTTTAAGGATTGTTGCCAAGCCTCTATAGATTCTGCATTCGCTTGTTCGGTTAGGCTGTAAAGCACCGACCTTACTACAATACTGCATTTTTCGCTACTTTTATCATATTTAAAATCTCTGCTTCTGATTTCAAAGCAAGGCAGATCTTTTTCGTGACCCTTAACAAAAAACTTTATGTAATAATATTCTTTTTGATAGCAGTTTATCTCCTTTTCTTCTGATATGCAAACAAGCGTGTGATAGTCGTTGAAAAAAGAGTGCCAAGAAATCAAGCCCCATTCACTTGGCGACTGTTCTCTTCTTGCGGCAGAATAAATTTTTTTAATATAGTCTATGTAATAACCAAGAACTTCGTTGTCTGTATTTATATCCTTAAAAATATCGTATATAGAGTAAATGTCATAAGTTTTCCACCCTAAGTCCTTGGTATGCTTGGCTTCCCATGCGTCAATAATATTAGTTTTATAAAAAACTTTAAAAATATTTCCATCCTTCTCAATATATCGTTCAACATCGTATTTCTTGCGATTTTCTTCATTTCTCCAAAAGTTATTATGACCGATTATATCTTTCTCGTATCTCGCAAGTTGATCGTCATGTATTCCGCTTCCTGTCTTATCCTCAATGACGATTAAATGTTCTATCTCATCGATCTTAAACCATATTGAGACATCAATATTTTTCCACTGTGCAACAGTTGTAAGCTCGGTTATTGTTTTATCCTTGAATTTATTTTCTGTAAAACTATCAAATAATTTTCGACAAGCGTTTTTCACACTCTCGTTTTCGCAATTGTAATTTTCAAACAGCCAACGCAAAAATGCGTCCTGAGAAAGCTCTTTTGTTGCGTAATCAAATAGGTTTTTCATCATATTTCTCCTTCGCTTTATTTATCGTCTCTCTAATCCTCTCGCGCAATGCTATGGGTTTTATGACCTCGCACTCGTCAGTGTATTGCATCGCCCAAAAGAGCATTGCCGTGGGACTTGATTTGAGAGTAATTTTATAGATATTTTCTGTTTCGGTTTTGTCTATCCTTATATCCTTACCAAACCAATCTATCACTTGGTCGATTATCCAATCAACTGCCAGCATTTCAATAGATTCGGGCGTGTCGGAGAACATATAAGGCATAGCAGTTGTGAGGTTTTTATAGTTTATTCCATCCTCAAAACCCTCGACCTCACTTATCGGCACAGCTGCCCTCGGAGATACGATCATATTCGTAATTCTGTCAAGTCGG
>CALGCW010000313.1 GCA_937884385.1 uncultured Clostridia bacterium
ACAAGCAAATTGATATTTCTGCGAATATACGAAATGATAGCCGCATCCATTTTATCACCACCAACACGAACCGAGCGAGCATACACAATACCGCCTAATGACAATACGGCAACTTCGGTTGTACCACCACCGATATCTACCACCATAGAACCGGTAGGTTCTGTAACCGGCAATCCTGCACCGATAGCGGCAGCCATTGGCTCATCAATAAGCCAAACTTTTCTGGCACCGGCTGCTTCTGCCGATTCTTGAATTGCTCTACTTTCAACTGCAGTAGAGCCGGAAGGCACACAAACAATAATCATCGGAGAGGCAAAAGTGCGGCGATTATGAACTTTTCTGATAAAATATTTTATCATTTCTTCAGCAACTTCAAAATCTGCAATTACGCCATCTTTTAAGGGGCGAATAGCCTTAATATTTCCGGGAGTTCTACCTAACATTTGTTTAGCATCATTTCCTACTGCCAAAACTTGTTTTTTTCCATTATATTCTTTAATAGCAACAACAGACGGCTCATTTAAAACAATACCGCGACCGCGAACATAAACCAATGTATTGGCTGTTCCCAAGTCTATTGCCATATCAGCAGATAAAAAGCCCATCAATCTTGATAACATATTCCTTTTCTCCGATAAAATTAACCTTTTGATAAGTTTTATTACTTTATCTCAATTAAAGCAATATTTTTTTAGATTATTTAAGATATAATCAACAATTTTTTAATAAAAACTCTCTTTTTTTGCAGGTTTTTCATAATTAGGAAGTTGACGAACCGCAACCATTTTTTGATACATTTTACCAAAATATGTTTTTTTACGCCATAAAAAATGTTCTTTATAAGTAGCATAGCTTTCTATACCTTGTTTCCACATACTTTCGGCAAACGGTTGATAAAGTCTGTTAAACGGTTTTATAATATAACGCAAGACATTCCATTTACTGGGGTTATGATAATCTACAAAAATTACTTTTCCGCCTTCTTCACCGAAATTTAAGACATTGTTGATAACCTTACTTTTTGTAGTCGGCGGAAGCTCATGTAAAAGCATATAACAAATTACCGTATCATATTTTTCACTAAACGGCTTACTTCCGTCATAAGATTGAAAATCTATTTTTTGATAAATTAACTTACTTTTACATCTTTCAAGTTGTTTTTCACAAACATCAACAATAGTATATTTACCATATGCACCTATTTTATCGGCAACGGCTTCTATTTGTTTACCAAATGTACAACCTATTTGTAAAACTTTGCTATTGGTACTAATTTCATTAACCAAATCGGTAACCAATTTATTTTGCTGCCAAAATGTCATAAGTGTAACAATACGCTCATCATCTAAAAAACGAGTGGCAGAGAGCTCTTGAAAAATTTATTTCTGCGCTTGATAAGGATGTGAAGATCATTTCTCTTACGGCTACCCCCCCATATGATTCGGAAGGCTCGGAATGGAGCAGATATATGAACATCTGCGGAGAAATTGATGAAGAGATTTTCGTTCCCGAGCTCGTCGGTCAAAACACTTTGTGCCCGCATCAGGACTATGTGTACTTCAATTATCCGACAGAATCAGAAATTGAGAGCTTTCGCACGCATAAGGAACGCGCTTTGCTTGCTGTTGAAGAGCTCGGAAAGCTTGATCTGTTTTCAGGGGTATGCCAATCCTTAAATGCCGAGCAAGACTATGAGGTGCTGTTTACTGATGCTAAGCAGTACATAGCTCTTGTTACCTTGCTGAAATATTATGGCTTTGAAATCAATAAAAAACTGATCCGTGAGCTAACTGCAAAAAGAGGACTTCCGTTCTTCAAAATGCAGTACGCCGAAACGGCAATACAGTTCCTTCTTAACGGAGAATTAATTACCGAAGAACAGAAAGCAGAGATCGTTTCCGTTTTAAAGAATCATTCTGTTTATGAAAAGAAAAAGGTCACGCTTGATTTGAATGAACGTTTGAAACGAACTTTGATTTCTTCTGTAGGAAAGCTCGAGAGCATCAAACGCATAGCAGATAATGAAGTTTCGGCAATGGGCGAACGCCTTAGAATGCTTATCCTGACTGATTATATCAAGAAAGAGAATCTTGCCAAGATTGCTTCTGCAGAAGAATTCAATTCAGTCAATATTGTTAGCATTTTTGAAACAATTCGTCGCGCCAATCTGAATGTGAATATCGGAGTTCTTTCGGGATCTCTTGTTATTCTTCCCAAAGCAATTGATCTTTCTGATGTTAAGCATAAAAAAGAAGACATAGCGAACACGGACTATTGTACAGTGGAATTTGCAGGTGCGCTCCATCGAGGCGTTGATTACGTTGGAAAGCTGTTCGAGGAAGGCAAAATCCAAATTCTTATCGGAACAAAATCGCTTCTCGGTGAAGGATGGGATTCTCCTTGCATCAATTCGCTTATTTTGGCAAGCTTTGTCGGCAGCTTTGTTCTGTCCAATCAAATGCGTGGTCGAGCGATTCGCATAGACAAAAACGATCCTGAAAAATCAGCAAATATATGGCATCTCGTAACAGTTGAGCCCGAGTATTTATTCAAAGACAAAGCAACCGAACGGATTTCCGCTTACATCAAGGAAGATTACAAAGAGCTTCATTCTTACGACTACGACATATTAAAACGTCGTTTTGATTCCTTCATGGGGCCTAATTATACAACGGGAACTATTGAGAGCGGAATTGAGCGAATTACCTTGATCAAGCCGCCTTATGATAAAAACGGCATCGAACAAATCAATAAAGAAATGCTAAAGCTGTCATCAAAACGCGGCGAAGTGAAAAACAAGTGGCGCGGAGAAGTGGCAGACGGAAGCTTTGCGGTCGGTGTAGAAACCGAAATTCCCAAGGAAGCGAGAATTCCCGTATTTACATTTTGGAATTTCGCATTGAATTCAATTATTGTTGCAACAGAAATTTCGTTACTACAACCTTTAATGAGGCTGATTGTAAATAATAATCTCCCTTTGTCTTTGGGAACTCTTGCGGTGATGATTGGATTGTTTGTTGTTTTGTACCACGGCGTAAAGAAGATGGTGTTACACTCCAATCCTGCCCACTCCATAAAAACATTGGGTGTTGCAGTTTATAAAACATTGTGTGAGTGTGAGTTGATATCGCCGTCGGCAAAGGTGGAAACAACCGCGTACAAGCAGATCTATGTTGTCGCATTGCACTTGCGCAATGCATCAATTCACGATCAGAATATTTTCAATACAGCTATGGCAGAAATGCTTTCGCCTATTGAAAATCCTCGTTATATCTTGATTTCCAAAAACATATTCAAACGTTATAACTATGAGCTTTCTTTTGCTTGCCCTTCGATCATAGGTAAAAAGAAAGAATATGTAGAGGTGTTAGCTGAGAAATTGAAAGCCACAACTGGTAACTTTGAGCCTGTTTATACACATCGAGAGGACGGCAGACGACTGATCTTGAAATGCAGAAAACGTTCTTATATCACTTTCAATGAGAAAGCTATGGGAAAGAAATATAAGGTTTCTCATTGGAATTAAAGGTTCGAAATTGTTGGGGTAACTCAAACAAAAAGCGAGTAGCTCAAGCTACTCGCTTTTTGTTTTCCTTTCTCTCGTTCGGCTCG
>CALGCW010000314.1 GCA_937884385.1 uncultured Clostridia bacterium
GTTCTGCGTGACGATTGGGGTTTTGAAGGACTTGTGATGAGCGACTGGGGCGCGGTCAACGACAGAGTTGAGGGACTCAAGGCAGGACTTGACCTTGAGATGCCCGGTGATATCGCACATAACCGCCAGGTCATTATCGATGCGGTCAATGACGGCACGCTCTCTTTGGAAGTGCTTGATACCGCAGTAAGACGCGTATTGAATATGATCTATAATACCACGCTTGCAGAGGGAACAGTACCGGATAAATTCCTTGAGCACGCAGACCTCGCAAGGGATATAGCAGTTGACGGTGCGGTGCTTTTGAAGAACAAAAATAATATTTTACCGTTGAATGAGGAGGAGAGATATCTCGTTATCGGCGAGATGTTTGAAAAGATGCGCTACCAGGGGGCAGGCTCATCCTTGCTCCGCCCGTATAAGCTCACCACTCCCAAGGCGGCGTTTGACGCACGCGGTGTGAAGTATTATTATGAAAAGGGATACAACGTTGACTCGTTTGAGGACGAAGGCGCGCTTTTGCAAAGAGCTGTAATAAAGGCTGAAAGAGCCGATAAGATCATATTCTTCGGCGGACTTTCCGAATATGCGGAAAGCGAAGGATTTGACAGAAAAACGCTTGCTTTGCCTCAAAATCAAGTCAATCTCCTCAAAAGACTTGCAAAGTATAAAAAGAAGATCGTTTTCGTTATGTACGGCGGAAGTCCCGTTGAGATGGACTTTGATGAATACGTCGATGCTATTCTCAATATGTATCTTCCGGGCGAGCTTGGCGGTGAGGCGACCTATGAGCTTCTTTTCGGAAAGGCTTGTCCATCGGGCAGGCTTTGCGAGACATGGCCAAATAAGTGCGAGGATATCCCGTTTGTGGATGAGTTTACAAAAACGACCAACGATAGATATAAGGAGAGCATATTCGTTGGCTACAGGTATTATTCGAGCTTTAAGGTCCCGGTTAAGTATCCGTTTGGCTACGGACTTTCATACACTCAATTTGCGCACAGCAATCTTAAGGCAGAAAAGTGCGTTGATGCGGTAAAGGTGAGCGTCGACGTTAAAAACATAGGCAAGATAGACGGCTCCGACGTGCTTGAGATATTCGTTGAAGCACCCAAAACGGGTGTCGTTAAACCATTGCGCGAGCTTCGCGGATTTGAAAAGGTATTTCTTAAGGCGGGGGAGAGCAAGACGGTCGAGATCGTTGTTTCTCTTGACAGCCTCAGATACTATATCGGCGGTGAATGGGTGCTTGAAAACGGAGAGTACCTCTTTGAGCTTTGCGCAAACGTCAACGAGGTAAAGCTTTCTGCTCCCGTTCGTATCACGGAGGGTGTTGATGCTATCGATGACAGCGCATATACCGAGCTCTATAATGTAAATCAGTACAGATTTATTACGATGCCGGATTATAAATTCGATAATCTGATCGGAAGAACTATACCTTCCCCCGAGGTCAAGAGACCGTATGATCTCAACACTCCGATGAGGGAATACCAAACCCTCGGCGGTAAGGCATTCTTCAAGCTTCTTATCGGTGTATTTAAGCTCATATACAAAATGGAGCTTAACAGCAAGGACAGTCCCGACAAGGAGACCAAGGTCAAAAATGCGTATTTCGGTTGGCAGATAATGTATACGATGAGTCTTCGCTCGATGTCATATGCAAGTGAGGGAATGCTCTCTCACAATATGGCGTGTGCGATACTTGAGCTTGTCAATAACCACCCCCTTCGCGCGATCAAGAAGATGATCAGTGGCGAAAAATGCGTAAAACTGCCCGACTAAAGCAGAATAATAAAATCCCTGCATTTTTTGCAGGGATTTTTGCTTTAACTCTTGAAAAACGATTGAAAATATGTTAATATAGTGTGACAAAAGAATAAACACAGTTCATTTTCAGTCGGGTACGCTGCTTGATGGCGTAGCTCGGGGATGAGGAAATCGCGGTGCGAATCCGCAGCAACAGCCATTACCGTATCTTATCCTGTGGGATAACAAGTCGGAATGCTCATCGTTCTGTGACACGTAAAAGGACTTTCGGGCAAATAGGGAAGACGGTGTAAATACAGAGGGGTACGGCAGGGTACTCTTCGTTTCGCGCGCTTTCCTTGGGAGAGGGCGCTTTTATTTTATCCTTTTGAAAAAGAAAGGAAATATTATTATGAAAAAACAATTTTTAGCACTGCTTTTAGCAATTTTACTCGTATCATTTGTATCTTGCTTGACAAGAAATCCTTGGCTTGATGCGGTGTATACAGAGGATACGGAGCTCGGTGAGGGAGCAAAGACGGTCACCGTAGATCTGCGTGTGAAAGAACACAGCATTACATTCACCATTCATACCGATGCAGAAACCTTGGGTGCGGCTTTGCTTGAGAATAACCTTATTGAGGGAGAGGACAGCCAGTACGGACTTTACATTAAAAAAGTAAACGGCATTCTTGCGGATTATGACCGAGACGGCAGCTATTGGGGATTCTATCAAAACGGTGAATATATGATGACGGGAGTTGATTCCACACCTATCTCGGGCGGCGAGCATTTTGAGCTTGTGTATGAAAAGTAAGCATTTATCCGTAAGAGAGATATGCCTTTTCGGTATACTTGCGGCATTGATGTTTATATCAAAAATAGTTATGGAGGCGCTTCCGAACATACACCTGCTCGGTATGTTGACGATCACTTATACGATAGTTTTTCGTAAAAAAGCACTTATTCCTATATACGTATACGTCCTGTTAAACGGACTTTTCGCGGGATTTAGCGCTTGGTGGGTACCCTATCTCTATATTTGGACATTACTGTGGGGCATTACTATGATCTTGCCTCAAAATATGCCTAAAGCTATAGCTTGTGTGGTATATCCGATCATTTGCGCGCTTCACGGGCTTTTCTTCGGAGTGCTGTATGCACCTGTGCAGGCGATAATTTATGGATTTAACTTTGAACAAACGCTTGCTTGGATTGTGGCAGGATTTACCTTCGATATCATACATATGGTAGGCAACTTTGCCGTGGGATTGCTCATTTTCCCGGCAAGTCAAGCTCTCTTAAGGCTTGTTAAAGATATTTAACAAAAGAAACGGTCTGCTTCGGCAGACCGTTTTATTTATTCGTTATTTTCTGATAGCTTTCGCACAAAATCGGTTATTTCATTTCCAACGGTGATCAGCTCGTCGCAGAATTCCTTTACGGTCATTCGTGATATTCCTGAATGTACTGCGGCAAACTGGACGAGTCGGTCACCCGTTACCACACGTATTTTGTAGTTGGGTCCAAGCTCGTGCATCATCCTCTCAATGAATGCGTCGGCAGTCCGGTTTTCCTTTGTGAATACCACTCTGTATCCGTCGTGAACAAAGTCCGAGCCAACTCCATCGTTAACGAGATATGCATCGAATACAAGAGTGAGGCTTTGCTTGGTATATGAGACGTAATTTGACAGTATATCCATAAGAGTTTCTCTTGCCTTTTCAAGTGAATAATCGGCAAGCTCCTTAAGATCGTCCCAACCGTAAATAAGGTTGTATCCGTCTACGATCACCATACTCTCCTGCTTTGCGTATGTATTCTTCTTCTTCTGCTTTGCCTTTGGCGCGGTTATTACCTTCGGCTCGCTGTATTTTTTTCGTCTTATGGGTCCGAATTCGCGGAGCATAATCGCTTCGAGCTCATCATCTGAAAGGGAATATTTCTTTGCGATCGATGAAGCCTTCGGGATTATGGCACTTACTCTTTCTTCCGTTTTAATATCTATGTCGATGTGCTTCATTGAGTCGACCTCGCGCCAGTTGACAACGTACCCCGCACCGTTTGAACAGAATACGGAGTGTGGGGGATTGCGAAGATCTGCTTCGGGGTCATAGCCGGATTTTTCGATTATTTCTTTCGCGTTGTGACATTCGTCATATCCGTCGCTGACGAAGGCGAGCTTGCCCTCTCCCCGAGTATAGGAAATAACGTCGGAGACGTAGTCGTGAATAGTGGCAACGGGCGCTCTGCCCGAAATATGCGTAAAGCTCTCCGTATTCTCCTCAAGAGCAAAATCTGCGTTTCTCATTTGAAGATCGTTCATTGCTTTTCCTACGAATTGGGTAGGTATTTCAAGTCTGAATTTATAATAAGGCTCAAGCAAGGTACAGCCGCCCTTCATAAGACCGTGGCGAACCGCACGCAGAGCCGCTTGACGGAAATCTCCGCCATCGGTGTGCTTCAAATGTGCCTTTCCGGCTATAAGTGTTATTTTGGTGTCCGTTAGAAGAGAACCGGTCAAAACTCCGCGGTGGGATTTCTCGTACAGATGGGACAGAATAAGCCTTTGCCAGTTGGTGGCAAGCATATTTTCGGGTAGTCTTACGTCAAATACAAGTCCCGTGCCTGCGGGCTGCGGTTCAAGAAGTACCTGTACCTCGGCATAGTGTCGCAGGGGTTCAAAATGTCCTACTCCCACAGCTCTTGAGCTTATTTTTTCCTTATACAGTATTTTGCCGATATCAAACGAGCATTCGATTCCAAAGCGTTCAAGCGCAAGGCGTTTGATAAGGTCTATCTGGATCTCGCCCATAAGCCTTGCTTCGATCTGCCTTAATTCTTCGTTCCAATAGAGATGGAGTGAGGGTTCCTCCTCCTCAAGCTCCTTTAATTTTGGGAAGTAGAGATTGGGATCGCACCCTTTGGGAAGTATGATCCTATAAGAAAGGACCGGTTCAAGAATTGGAGTTGAAGAATTAGCTTCAATACCGAGACCTTGACCCGCGTAGGTCGCGCTGAGACCTATGACAGCGCAGATCTCGCCTGCGGTGGCAAAGTCGATCTGCTCGAATTTATCGCCTGAATAAAGCCGTATCTGGCTTATCTTTTCTGATATCCTTTTACCTTCGGGTGAAAGATACGTTATCTCGTCTCGAGCGGAAAGTTTTCCTCCTGTGATCTTCATATATGAGAGCCGCGTGTTTCCGACATGTGATATCTTATATACCTTTGCGCCGAAATCTTCGCTTTCGTAGACAGGGGATAGCGTATATTTATCAATAGTTGAAAGCAAAAATTCAACGCCAAGCATTCTTAGCGCGGAGCCGTAGGTGATGGGGAAAAGCTTCCTTTCCGAAACAAGTGACGCTATTGCCGCGTCCTCTATTTCTTCGCCGGAAATATGTGCTTCAAGAAGATCCTCGCTAAGCATTGCGAGGCGTTCATCAAGCTCCTCTTTAGTGTCCGTATCGTAAAAGCTGACACATTTATCGGATAAAAGCAAGTAGATTTCCTCTCCAATCTCTTCCTTAAGCTTGATGCCTATATCGCATTTATTAACGAAGATAAACGTAGGAACACCGTAATGCTCAAGAAGTGTCCAAAGGGTCTTGGTATGATTTTGCACCCCTTCGCTTGCACTTATGACGAGTATGGCATAGTCGAGAAGAGAGAGTGTGCGCTCTGCTTCTGCGGAAAAGTCCACGTGTCCGGGGGTATCAAGGAGAATAAAGTCACAGGCGTCGGTAGAAAAACGAGCTTGCTTTGAAAAAATCGTTATGCCTCGCTCTCGCTCAACTGCGTTTGTGTCAAGAAAGGTGTTTTTATGGTCGACTCTGCCAAGCGTTCTTATCCTTCCGGAAATATAAAGTAATGCTTCGGAGAGAGTCGTTTTGCCCGCGTCAACGTGTGCGAGTATGCCGATAGTAAGCTTCTTTTTCACTTATATTCTCCTTTCTTGAAATTATCAAATGTATTATAGCATAAAAAAGGTGCATTTGCAAGCCAATATTGGTAAAATGCAACCGAAAGTTGCACAAATGCAATCAAAAAGGTCTTGCAAAAATATGGTTTTTTTGATATACTGTCAGTGTAGAAAAACCGAAAGGAGTATACATATGAAAAACTTAAAAAGAACTATCTGGGGCATAATTTTGGTCCTTGCGGCGATAATTATCGCACTCAATTCATTCAATATCATTGATTTTGACCTTTTCTTCGACGGCTGGTGGACTTTATTCATTATCATTCCTTCATTCGTTGGACTTATTGAGAATAAGAACAAGGGCGGTAGCGTATTTGGCTTGCTGTTTGGAATATTCTTACTCTTGTGTGCTCGCGATATCCTTGAATTTGATATGATATGGAAGCTTTTGGTACCCGCGTTCGTTGCATACATAGGCTTTAAGATGATATTTTCATCCTTCAGAAAGAATAAAACTGACAGGATAATCAAAGAGATCAAAAGGGACGGCAGAGACCTGCAGAACGGCTTTGCGGTGTTCTGCGGAACGGAGTTGAGCTTTGACAATGCTGTTTTCGACGGTGCTGATCTTACTGCTGTGTTCGGCGGCATTGACTGTGATCTCCGCGGTGCGATAATCGACCGTGATTGTGTCATAAAGGTCTGTTGTGTCTTTGGCGGCATCGATATTAAGGTGCCCGATAACGTTAAGGTAGTCACAAACGCTGCCGCAATATTTGGCGGAATTGACGTGCTCAAGAGCAATTCTACCGCAGAGCATACACTCTATATTGAAGGTCTTTGCACCTTTGGAGGTGTGGATGTTAAATGACAAATTTTCAGATCGCTGTTAAGTATTTAGCTATAGCACTTGCTGTTTTACTTGCATTAGCAATTATTGTGGGAATAGTTGGAGTTTTTGGTATGATATTTGGTATTGGCAGAGAAGATTACGTTTTGGAAGAAAGCGTAGATATAGATATTTCGCAGAATATCACGGCGCTGGATCTTCAGATCAACGCGGCTTATTTGAAAATAGTTGAAGGAGAGAGCTTTGCGCTTTCGTCTAATCTTAAGGATCTTCGTGTGTCCGAAAGAAACGGAGAGCTTGTGATCACCGAAAAAAGAAGAAAGGTCTCTCTACATTCGACCGAGCTTGGCGAGATCATTCTTGTAGTGCCCGCAGGCACGGTATTTAGTCGCGTGAGCATTGAAGCGGGCGCGGGTGATGTTGAGGTATCAACTCTTGTGACGGATAGACTTGATCTTGAATTCGGTGCGGGCAGGGTGGATATTTCTTACCTTGAAGCAAAGATAAATGCCGATATCGAAACGGGAGCCGGTAAGCTTACTGTCAGAGACGGAAAGATCAACAATCTTGACCTTGACCTTGGTGTCGGCAAGACTGATCTTCGTGCGGCGGTTACGGGCAATTCTGATATTGACTGCGGAGTAGGAGCAACGGATATCGTATTTTGCGGATCGAGAGATGATTATTCGGTAAGAATAAACACGGGTATCGGAAGCGTTAACGTCGATGGCTCACATTTGAGTGGAAGCACGTCATTTGGAAAGGGAAGCAGCCTTATCAGCATTGACGGCGGTGTAGGCTCGATCAATATTGAATTCGAAAATGAGTAAACTCCAGTATGAGCTGATAAGAAGTGCTCGAAAAACGGTATCGATCGAAATAAGCAGAGAAGCAAGGCTGATAGTCAGAGCCCCCCTCAAAATGAGAAGTGCCGATATCGATGCCTTTGTGGAATCAAAGCGCGCTTGGATAGAAAAGCATCTTTTAGAAGTAAAGAAAAAGCTTGAAAGCGCGCCGCCCAAGCTTACAGCTGATCAGATTTCCGAATTGAAAAAGTACGCAAAAAGAATAATCCCGCTTAAAGCAGCGAGATTTGCCACACTTATGGGAGTGGAGTATAACAACATTGCCTTTCGCAATCAAAAAACGCGATACGGAAGCTGCTCGGGCAAGAAGAATCTGAATTTCAATATAGCTATTATGCTTATGCCCGAGGAGATTATCGATTACGTTATCGTGCACGAGCTTTCACATCTTAAGGAAATGAACCATTCGGATAAGTTCTGGAAAGAGGTTGAGAGGGTGTTGCCGGATTATAAAAGGAGACGCGATTGGCTCAAGAAAAATGGGATTTCTTATATTCAAAGACTACAATAAAAAATTAAAGGGAGCTCAATTTGAGCTCCCTTGCTTTTTATTTGATCGTGTAGGTTATTGTAGTCACGTTGCCGGATTCGGCTTTATAGGAAATAGAGACTGTATTGATCTTACTTTCGGTGTAGGATACTGTCAAGGTAGCATCCTTGCAATCGAGATCTTTTCCGAAAAATTCAACCGGATCAGCAATGATCGCGGTGAAAACACCGTATTCAAGCTTGTAATCCTTTAATGCCTTATCGGTAAAGCTGAAGGAGGGAAGATCGAAGCGAGCCTCTGCGCTCGTTTCAAGGTCATAAGAGCCCACCGTGACTGTTTTGTATTCATCGGGTGCAATTATAGATTCACCGTCTACGGTAAAGGAATTGAGTCTTTCAATTCTGTAATCAACCATTCTTTTTACATAAAAGAAGCTGACGTCGTATTGCTCTGTGATCTTTTCACCCGACTTGTTTTTTACCTCGATGGTGATGGAGTAATCCGTGCTTGGATTTTTGGCGAGTGTGTTAAGCTTTTTGAGTGCTTTGTCCGCTTCGGTGTCATTTCCACAAGAGGGCAAGCAGATAAGCATTGTGCAAATCAGCAAAAGAGAAACTATTATTTTTTTCATCGTATTGCCCTCCTATCAGAAATATTTTTTGCCCAAAAGAGCAAGCGCGGCAAAGGGAAGAACTGTGACAGCCACGACTGAAAGCTCAAGAAGCTTTGATGATACATCGTTTGCGTCGGAATTCATATCTTCTACCTTGTTATTGTAATTAGCGATTATAGCTTTAAGCGCTGTATACTGTGTTTCTACTGCTTCCTTATCAGCGCCGGAAAGGTTGCTGTAAAGCGTGAGAGCCTCACATATTTTTGTATACTCTGCTTTACCGAAGTAAATACCTTCCGTAAGCTTTGTCACTATTGAAGTAAAGTCATTTTTGTCAGCCGTAGGCGGTGTAGGCGTGTCGGGATCATCGGACTTTTCAAGCTGTGTGCCGCAATTATCGCATACGTAGTCTTCGTCTTGGTCAACGTGGTCCGTGCATTCATTGTCTACGGGAGGCTCTGTGGGTCTTTCAAGCTGTGTGCCGCAATTGTCGCAAACGTAGTCTTCGTCCTGGTCGACGTGGTCCGTACATTCATCGTCTACGGGAGGCTCTGTGGGTCTTTCAAGCTGTGTGCCGCAATTGTCGCAAACGTAGTCTTCGTTTTGGTCGACGTGGTTAGTGCATTCATCGTCCTCAGGAAGGGTAATGCTGTCAAGAGTGCAATTCTTCATTTCTATGAGACCGTTGTAATTGGTTATAGTGCCCGTTACCGTTATGGTCGCGCCTATCTCGAACCTGCTGTCTACGAGCCTGTAGCAGTACATTGGCTGAGAAGTATAGTCACCGACAACGATGGTGGGATTGTTGTAGTCGTCAAGAGCTGTGATAACACCTGTGAGTGTGTATGTACCGTCAAGCGTTTCACCTTCGGAAAGCGCGTATGCGGCGTCAAGTATCTCTTTTGCGGTCTTGGGTGTTTCGGGGAGGTCGGGATCGGGTGTTGTAGTTCCGCTGCCGGTATTTCCGCCACCGGTATTTCCGCCACCGGTCACACCGCCGCTTGCTTCACCCGAGGGGGTGACCATATCATCGGGAACCTCACGTCCGAAAACGAGCCAAGCATATTCGGGATAATCGATGAATACGTTTCTGTTGCCCTGAATATCCTCAACGACCTCATTTCTGCCGAGCTCCCAAGTGTCTACAGGGTCGAGCTCGCACCATTCGAGAAGTAAATCAACGCTTTGGAAAACCTCGGTCACCGAGTCAGCTCCCCAAGCGGAGCCCCAACGCACCCAAACATAGAGAATGATTCTTGCGACGTCGCCCTTAACGTTATCAAGAGGTTCAAAATATGTGCTGTTATACGTTCCGCCAAGGACACCTACAGCGGGATCGGTTCCATATTTTTCACTGGAGTTAGATCCGGATTCGCCGTATTTTTTATTACCTCTTGAACTGTTTACTCCCGCATCGGAAGGACGGATGTGGTGAAGGTCTGCTCCGCCGCCGGTAGTATTATTTCCACCAAGTGACTTGGGCCATACGTGTTCGCGGTTCCAACCGTTCCATTGGCTCATAGTAGCTTGATAGCCAGTATATATCAAAGTGACTTTTCCGTTTTCGTTCTCACAGTCCGTGCGATCTGCCTTATAGTGGCAATCGTTGTATGAGGACATGTAGGAATGCGTGCTCGTCATAAGCTGTGTAAGAGCGTTTTTGATCTCATTTGCACTTTTCTCGGAAAGTACGTCAAACTCATAAGAGCCGTTGTAGTAAGCGTCAGCGCTCGTTCCGTTTAGGGTTGTAGCTACAACGTCTCTCTGACCGGAATTGTACTGGCTTGAATACTTTGAGGGTTGTGTGCCTGCTGCGTAATTATCAACCTCTATCTCAACGAACGTTATCGCAGACGCGCTGAGAGTGAACGTTTGAAGAATGAGGATAAGAACGAGCAGGAGTGTTAAGATCCTTGTTTGATTTTTCATAACAATCTCCTAATAAACAAAATTTGTCACAATAAGTATATCACAAATATTTGATAAATGAAAGACTTTTGCCCGATTTTGTTCTTTTTTGTTTATTTTGACTATTTTCTCGGCGATATTCACTTATATAAGCTAATTTTTTGTTTATATTATATATAACAAAAATGTATTGAATAATTGCGAAAATTGTGGTATAATGGCTTATATTAAATCAACAAAGCTTTTGCTTTGCAAAAACAGGAGAAAATATGCTTTTTGAAAAACAGATCATAAATATTTATAGGGGGATGGCATATACCAGATGTGACGATAACGGCACTGCATTCTATTTTACCGAAAAGGATTTCAAGGGTCTTTCCTGCGAGCCGTTTGACTTTACGTCCTCAATGGGACACGAGCTTTCGGGCAAGCTTTATTCTTATGCAGATCCCATTGAAAAACGCCTTGTTATCTTTGATCACGGCTTCGGCGGCGGTCATACTTCTTATATGAAGGAGATTGAAATACTTTGCAGGCACGGGTATCTCGTTCTTGCATACGATCATACGGGTTGTATGGAATCGGGCGGTGATACTCCCAACGGAATGGCGCAGTCTCTTTGCGATCTCAATGACTGTCTGAATGCCGTAAAATCGGATGAGCGCTTTGCCGACTACGGTATCTCGGTTATGGGACATAGCTGGGGCGGGTTCTCAACCCTAAATATCTCGGCACTTCATCCCGAGATTACGCATATCGTCGTTCTTTCCGGCTTTGTAAGTGTTGAACTTTTGGTAAACGCGTTCTTTGGCGGCTTGCTTAAGCCTTACAGAAAGCCCGTTATGGCGCTTGAAAGGTCTTCAAATCCCAAATTTGTTGAGTACAACGCGATTGAAAGTCTAAAAAAGAGCCGCGCTAAGGCTTTGCTCATTTATTCCGATAACGATCAGCTCTGCTCTGCTTCCGTTCATTTTGAGGCTTTGAAGCAGGGGCTTTCCGACAGGGAAGGTACTGCCTTTGTGTTGGAAAAGGGCAAAGGACATAACCCCAACTATAGTGAAGAAGCGGTCAAGCTCCTTGCAGAATACGTAAACGAGAAGAATGCTCTTCTCAAGAAAAAGAACGTTTCTGATGAGGAGAAAAAAGCATTCGTCGCAAGATTTGATTGGGATGGTATGACCGAGCAGGACGAGCGCGTATGGAATATGATTTTTGAACATCTTGAAAGCTGAGGTGATCGATATGAGAAAAATATGCGCACTATTACTTTCAATTCTGGCAGTAATCGGCTTATCCTCATGTGGGGGAGCTGATGATAAGGAGATCACTTATGAGCAGATAACTGCAGAACAGGCAAAGGCACTTATGGAAAGTGAGACCGATTACGTTATCATCGATGCGAGAACGCAGAGCGAATTTGAATCAGGACATATTGCAGGGGCGATAATGATACCCGAATATGAGATCGCGGATGTTGCAGAGGATGTACTGAATGATAAGGATCAGCTTATACTCGTTTACTGCAGAAGCGGTAGAAGAAGTAAAATTGCCGCTGAGGCTCTTGTCAGCCTTGGATACACTAATGTTAAGGAATTCGGCGGCATTATCGATTGGCCGTACGATATCGTAAAATAATAAATTTTAAGGAGAATAGTTATGGAAAAGAAGCTTTACAAATCAAACAAAAATAAAATGATAGACGGTGTATGCGCAGGCATAGCCGAGTATTTTAACGTCGACCCGACCTTGATCCGCCTTGGCGCGGTGGCAATATGTCTTGCAGGAGGCTCCGGTGTGCTTGCATACATAATTGCGGCAATAGTTATGCCGAGAGATCCTAACTGATAAGGAGATAAAACATGTCCGAAATTTTAGCATCGCTTTCTCCTGTTGCGGTATGCTTTATAGTATGTGTCGCAAAGATCGTTGAGATAAGCATACAGTCGCTTAAGACCTGTATGATGGTGAAGGGGCAGAGGTTTAAGGCGGCGTGTCTTGGTTTTATCGAGTGTATGATATGGGGACTTGTTATATCCACAATAATCAGTACGCTTGGAGATAATTTTGCATTGCTGCTGTTTTACTGTGTCGGATATGCCGTTGGACTATTTCTCGGCTCAACTATCGAGGGAAAGCTTGCCATCGGTACGTCGAACCTTGAGCTTATCGCTAACGATGAGAACACGGAAAAGATCACCGCTTATCTGAAAGAGAACAACCGCGGATACACGGTTTTCGGCGGTCGAGGCTCTATTGACAAGATGAACATGATAATTATCGTCCTTCCAAGAAAGGATGCCGCAAAGATATTAAAGGAGATACGAAAAATGTGTGACAACAAGGTGTTCGTCGTTGCAAGCGAGGTCAGCAAGTACGCGGGCGGATACGGAATGTTGAAATAACTTTTATGAAAGGCTGAATTATGAAATATCCGATCAATAAAGAATTTTTTCCTCAATCACACTTTTATAATCCGATCAGAAGCGCACGCCTTGCAGGCTGGGTAGGCTCGCTTTTCAAAGCACCGAGGAAGCTTTTTAAGGATAAGGATGTCAAGGTGACAAGGGAGCTCGCAAGAAGCTATGACGGCGGTGAATTTGAGATCCTTGTATACGAGCCCTACGGACTTCATACCCCTTGCGCTTGCTTAGTGTATATTCACGGCGGCGGATTTATCTTCGGTGCGGGAGATTATAACTACAATATATGCAAGAAATACTGCCTTGAAATGGGATGCAAAGCAGTTTTCATAAATTACCGTCTTGCTCCTAAGCATCCCCACCCCACGCCTGTGGAGGATTGCTATGCGGGACTTCGTTTTGCGTTTGAAAATGCTGACAGATACGGCTTTGATAAGAAACGTATCGGAGTTGGCGGCGAGAGCGCGGGCGGAGCTCTTTCTGCGGCGGTATGCCTTATGGCAAGGGATAGAAAAACGGATGCACCTGCATTTCAGTTGCTTATCTATCCCGTCACTGATATCACTATGAATTCCGAATCGAATAGAAAATATAACGATACCCCTGTTTGGAACAGCGAGCTTTCAAAAATGATGTGGCCCGCTTACGTTCCCGACAAGAATAGGGATGATATATGCTATGCCGCACCTATGCAGGCGGAGTATTTTGGCGACCTTCCCCCGGCTTACGTTGAAACTGCAGAGTTTGATTGCCTGCACGACGAGGCTATAAGCTATGCAAACGCAATGCGAGATGCCGGAGTTGAGGTCGAGATCAATGAAACGCGTGGCACTATGCACGGATTTGATAATATTATGGACGCGCCCACGTCAAAGATGGCGATTAAAAGGCGCATTGACTTTATGAATAAACATTTTAAGGAGTAATTATGAAAAACAGCAGAAAAAAGATACTGATAGCGGTGATCTCCGTTTTGGCGGTGTTGATTCTTCTTTGCGGCGTCTGCGCGATCATCATGCTCGATTGTCACAAGGCGGATATGGACGCAATAGATGCATTTATCACCGAAAACGAGGTCGCATATACCACCGACGGTGCATACACGGTGTTTGCACCCAAGGGAGCAACAAAGGGACTCATTTATTATCCCGGTGCGAGAGTTGAGCACGAGGTCTATCTTTCTCTTATGGAGGCCTGCGCGGACAGAGGAATTCTTTGCGTTCTTGTTGAGATGCCACTATACTTTCCGCTTATAGGCTCAAATCTAGCTGACGGAGTTAGGGAAAAGTATCCCGAGATAGAGGATTGGTACATAGGCGGTCATTCGCTTGGCGGTTATGCTGCTTCAATGTATCTTGATGATCATCTTGATGAGTTCAAAGGTCTTATTCTCCTTGCCTCATATACTGCAGTGGATCTAAAGGGCAAGGACGTTGACGTTCTTACGGTATACGGAACCGAAGATCAGGTTATGAACCGTGAGCGATATGAAGAGGGCTTGACGCTTATTCCCGAGGATTACACGGAGCTTGTGATCGAGGGCGGAACTCACGCTTTCTTCGGTATGTATAACGGTCAGGACTATGACTGTGCGAAGGGTATTACGAATGAAGAGCAGTTGCTTATGACTGCCGATGCAATAGCTGAATTTATGAAATGAATAAAAGGAGATTCAATCTTGAATCTCCTTTTTTCTGCGTATTTTCTTACGTGTCAGCTCAAAGCTGATATTTGTCACCCATTTTAACGTCTCCTCGGAGCAGGTGGCATCGAGGGAGAGGGTGAGCCAATGCTTTTTGTTCATATGGTAGGCAGGGAATACTCCATTCTCTTGCCACAGGTCATCCATTATTTCGGGAGCGCATTTGAGGTTAACAACGTCAACATAGCCCTCTGCGTCAGGAATAATGCGCTTTTTTGGGGAATATTCATAACGAGCGCGAACCATTTTTTGTTGTCGGGATGACGGAATACCCACGCGTCAAGCTCGTCTTCAAAGGGGCAGTCGTATTTGATCCCGTAGTGATCATCAATATATGCTGCAAATTCTTCTCTTGTCATTTTGTACCTCACCGTATTTTTGCTTTCACAAATACTATATCACATTTGCAGCATTTTTGCAATTGTTATTGCAATTTTATTACTAAAGTGATATAATTATTGCAAGAAAAAACGGAGGTGCTGAAAATGAGAAAGAATTTTGGTAAAAAAACTTGGCTTTATCCAATGCCCGTGCTTATCGTTGGTACGTATGACGAAAACGGCAGACCCAACGCGATGAATGCGGCTTGGGGCGGAATATATGACACAAATCAGGTTATGCTTTGCCTTGCACACGAGCATAAAACAACTGAAAATATTAAGAAAACGGGCGCGTTTACAGTCAGCTTTGCTACCGCCAAAACAGTTGCGGAATGTGATTATATTGGTATTGTATCGGCAAACGACGTTCCCGATAAATTCGAGCGCGCAGGCTTCCATCACGTAAGGAGCAATTTTGTCAATGCCCCCATTATTGCGGAGCTTCCTATGACGGTTGAATGTGAGCTTATAAAGTTCAACGAGGACGGAATTTGCATTGGCGAGATAGTTAACGTGAGCGCGAAGGAAGAGATCCTCAATGAAAAGGGAATGATCGACGCAAAGAAGCTCGACCCCATCTGCTACGATAGCTCAACTCACGTTTATTGGACTTTAGGAGAGGCCGCAGGACACGCATTCTCGGATGGGAAGAAGATAAAATAATGAAACAAAAAATAAAAAGCATTTTGGAAGCTTTTTTAAAAGAGAATAGTATAACGCTTGATTTATCCTATGATATGCCCGAAGGTTATGAAACGGCATTTGGAACTTTTGATGTTACAAAGAATACGCTGTTTCTGAATGGGAATCTTCTTGAAGAATCTCCCGAATACGAGGTGCTTTTTTACTTGTTTCACGAGCTGCGTCACGCAATGCAATACCTGTGCCCGTATTTGTTCAATGAGCAAATACAAGAGAGCAGATTTTACGTTGTACTGTATAACGGAACCTGCTTCAAGCTTATAGGAAACGAGTGGAAAGAGTGTAAATTGGACGGCAGTGAAGGGTACTTTACCTGTGCATATATGAGTTTGCCGTATGAGATGGATGCAAACTTCTTTGCATACGAAAGGGTAAGAGAAATATGCGGTGATACGGTGGAACTTAAAGAGCTTTATGGGTTTTGGATGCCTGAAGAAAGATGCGATTATGATGAACACAAAAAACTGTTTTGTCGTATAGATAGCAAATTGATAAAAGAAGAAAAAACGGTTATAAACTGTATATGGGAACATAACGGCACTGACACTTTACTGTATGCGGTAGATTATATCGGAGCATATACTCGTGGCGAAAGTCTTGATATTGCAATAGAAAAAATGCCTGCAGAAATAGTATCTTACCTCAAATGGTGTGGCGAAAACGCTTCCAATGATTTTGAAATTGTCATAACCGGTGAGAAAGTGTCTGACCTCAATATTAAAGATGCCGATTCTGATGTTCTTTTTGAAAGTGAAAAAGCTCCCCTAACCCTTGATCAATACGAAAAACTAAAAGCTCTTGCTTTGAAATCCGCAAAGGATTTTCTTGCTTTATATGAGTCTATTCCCGATAAAATAGCAACAGCCATGCCCGCGAGAAAGACCTTTTATGGAAACGTTCCTCGTTCTGCTGACGAGATGTACGAGCATACTAAAAATGTAAATGAATACTATTTTACAGAAATAGATGTTCATGCCAATAACAACGGCAGTATTTATGAGTGTAGAAAACGCGCTTTTGAACAACTTGAAGCAACGGCAGATTATCTTAATAATGCAGTTATTGAAGGTAGCTATGGCGAATATTGGTCGCTTCGCAAGGTGTTTCGCCGATTTATTTGGCACGACCGAATTCACGCCAAAGCTATGTATCGAATGGCTGTCAAAGTGTTCGGTGAGGCAAAAGCTGCAAACCCGTTTTGCTTTAGAATTGGAGATAACAAATGAAAATACTGATTGGTACAACGAACCCATCTAAGATCCCGAGATTTGAGGGATTTTTGACAGGGTGTGACGTTGAGTTTTATACGCTTAATGACTTAAAAATAGTCGGTGAGCCCGAGGAAGTGGGCAAAAATCCCAAAGAAAATGCAGAGATAAAGGCGCGTTATTACGGTCAGTTTTTTGACCGTGTTATCTGCAACGATTCGGGGCTTTATTTCGTTTGCTTGCCGCTTGATGACCCGCGTCAGCCCGGACTTCATGTCAGGACTCCGCAGGGCAGAGAAAGAATGAGCGACGAGGAAAGCATAGAGTATTATTCATCCCTCGTTCACGAGCTTGGCGGCAAGGTGCTTGCTTACTATATGGACGGCATTGCCGTATACAATCAAGGAAAGGTCTATACCTTTATGGAAACGGGTGAAGCAAATCGCGCAAGCGCATTTTATATGGTCGACACCCCTTCACCAAAAAGGCAGCCAGGCTGGCCGCTTAATTCGCTGTCGATAAACCGAAATACACTCGATTATTTCGTCGACGGTGGAAATAACAAGTACGATCCTGTCAGAGAAGATATTATGATCGGTGAATACCGCAAAAGAGTTATTGAGTTTCTCAAAAAGTCACTTGGATTAGAATAAAAAATGCTCCCAGATGGGAGCATTTTTCTTTTATTTAATTTCGAAATCAAGCTTGATGTCCTTTGTCTGAGGGCAGGAGATGGTGACCTTAGCCGTTCCTTTTTCTCCCGTTGTTCTGAGATAGAATCCCGCAGAACCGCCGCGAAGGCTCGTCATATCGGGTCCGATTATCTCAAGCGGGCCTCTTACTCTGATCCTGAGAGGCTCAGAGCTGAATGGAAGAAGATTTCCGTTCTCGTCAACTGCGCGCACTCTTATCGATGCAACGTCATACGAGCTCTTTTCCGTAAGAACGTTGCTTGAAACGTCGAATTCAAGGTGCATTTCGTTCATAGGAGTCCTTGTGACGGTCTTAACTACCTTACCGCCCTTTATCGCGTCAAAGCGATAGACCGTGCTTCTGCCGCCCCAGTCACCAACGTATTTGGTGTAAAGCTCAACTATTCTCTTGATACTCAAGCCGTAGATGAACATACATTTGAATGCCATTCTGCCAAGCTTGGGCGTGATCTTCGTATATCCGTTCTTACCGATATAGTTGAGGGCGTTCGCGACGTAGCGTGCCTTGCCTTTAGGCATATTCTCCTCGCTCTCAAGTAGATCGCCGATATAGTCGTCAATGAGTATAGGGCTCTTTAGCATAAAGGGAAAGTGATCGTTTTTGGGCAGGTATTCTTTTATGAATTTATCGTTTTTATACATTCTTACACTGTCTGCGTTGGTAAAGATCCAGACGTTGCCCTTGATGCACGCGGGGTGCTCGCCGATATCCATACTTGAGCTTACCTCAAGAACGGGTTCAAGCTCCTCATTTTGGGACATATAGACAGCCGCAGCAAGCTTTCTGTTTCTGAACATATCCGAAACACCGTGATAGCAGATGCGGTCTCCGCTTCCAAAATCCTTGTGCGTATTGTAATCAAAGAAGCACCAGGAGAAGCTTCCGCAGATATCGGGGTGCGATGCGACGTCATTGAGTACTCGTGCGTGGCGCATTGCGTGCTCAAGTCGGTGCTCCTCACAGTCAAAGCTCTTGGTGGGGAACATATGACCGTTATTCTCGGTGATAAAATAAGGCTTGCTCATATCGCTCGTCACCTTTTTCTTGGGGTAGCAGCCGGGTGCTACGCCATCGTGACGAAATTCATTGAAGGTGTAAACGTCCTCAAGAAGCTCGCTCTTCTTGATATTTCTCACTCCGCCCGTTGATCTCGTTGGGTCGAGCCTGTGTGCAAGCTCGTTTGTACGGACGTAGAGATCGTGATCGTCCTGTGACTCGTTTATGCGAACGCCCCATATCATAATTGACGGGTGATTTCTGTATTGAAGTATCATTTCCTCGACATTCTTGACGGCTTGATCCTTCCAAGCCTCGTCTCCTATATGCTGCCAGCCGGGGATCTCTGTGAAAACGAGCAGACCGAGTCTGTCACATTCGTCAATGAAATAATGAGATTGAGGATAATGAGAGGTTCTTACCGCATTAACACCGATCTCTTTTTTAAGGATTCGTGCATCCTCTCTTTGCATTGACTCAGGCATAGCGTAGCCGACATAGGGGTAGCTTTGATGGCGGTTAAGTCCGCGAAGCTGTATCCTTCTGCCGTTGAGGTAGAAGCCCTCGTTTTTGAATTCCATTTTTCTGAAGCCTGCCGTTGTCACGTGCTTGTCAATGATCCTGTCACCTATACAGATCGCTGTTTCGATCTCGTAAAGGCTCGGAGAGGTAGTGTTCCAAAGCTTTACGTCTTTAACGAAGCCGTTGATGGAAAAGACGTTGTTATAGACACCCTTTTTATCTATCTGTACCGTCTCATTGTCTGTTCCGTCCTCGATAAGACGGGCAGATTGAACGATATACATTCCCTCGGGAATCTCACCGTCAACAGTAATATCACTTACGATCTTTCCGGTGATCTCGGGCTTAACGAAAACGTCGGAGATAAAGGTGCTCTCCTTGACGTCGATATATACATCGCGGTAGATTCCTCCAAAGGTCATATAGTCAATTACGTTTCCAAATGGGGGAATGTTAAGCGTTTCTCTGGAATCAAGACGCACCACAAGAAGGTTGTCCTCACCGAGGCGAAGCTTGCCCGTGAGTTCAACTGAAAAGGCAGTATAGCCGGAGTAGTGCTCACCGACCTTCTCTCCGTTGAGGAAGACCTCTGCATAATGCGCCGCGCCCTCAAAGGTGATGATAATACGCTTTTGCTCCCAATCTGCGGGAGCTGATATGACTCTCCGATAAGTACTTATCATCTGATATTCGTCTTCAGAGAAATAGTTGAATGGAAGCTCCTTTAGCGTATGAGGTATGCGTACTTCGACGAGCTCCTTGTCAAGTGTGCCATACAGATAGTCTTCTTTAAATGTCTTCGCAAAAAGCCATTGATCGTTGAT
The DNA here is from genome assembly GCA_937884385.1 of uncultured Clostridia bacterium. Taxonomy (GTDB): domain Bacteria; phylum Bacillota; class Clostridia; order Oscillospirales; family CAG-272; genus RGIG4608. Next base: position 19,870 of record CALGCW010000314.1, read on the forward strand.
GTATATTCTGCTCATATTATCCTCCCCAAAAGAGATTTTATATGATCATTATACCATTTCTCTCTATAAAAATCAAGAGAAAACGTTATATTATTAAAAAAAGGTCGAAGCTGCTGCCTCGACCTTTTTATGCCTATACGTTTAAGGCTTGCTTTGAAAAATCGTGAAGTATATCTGAAAGAGAAAACGGCGGTGTTTCACTTTCCGCAATTTGCAGAAAGAGCTCATTTGCCCTTTGCGCACAAGCGCAAATACTGGCACAATAGAAATCATCCTTGCTTTGAGCTAAGATCAAATAGTATCCTGTGTAGAAATTCGTGCGAAACAGCTTATATGTGTATTCGCCGTTCTGTATTTTAGTGAGTAATGTGAAATCCATATGTAACGCTCCTTTCTTAAGCATATGATAACACAAAAGCTCTGTCGAAAATTATTTGTTTTTGTTCATATTTCGTTAAAAAATACGCAAGCTTCGACAAAAAAACAACGCCGAGATTTACTCGGCGCTGAGAGTATTTATTCAGCCTGTAAGCGTATTTGTGACGGTAAGAATGCAAGCAATTATTGCCATAATAATACCGCCAATGTATGGATTCTTCGTTTTCTTGTAGATAACGTGGGAAATAAGCACGCTGACGGGAAGAATGATCACAATCGGGAAGAGCCAAATGCCCATAATGCCTGTTAGCGGGTCGAGAACCATCTTGCCACTGATGAAAAAGGTCGTATACTGAACGATTATCATAAAAAGTGGACCTACAGCTGAGAATAACATTTGTAAGGCAACACTCGTCCATTTTTTCTTGCCCATTTCGGTATAGTTGTAGCAGTTTCCTGCAACGCTGAGAGCTATATAATAAACGAGCCAGAGAGGTAAGAAGCAGAGGATCTTCGGAATATGGTCTGCATCAAACGCGCGGATCGTTGCGAAGCACCAGAGTCTGAAATCGGTAAGGAAGATGTAGTCGGAAATGAACACGAGTGCAAACGATGCGCCAACTACCGCGAGTGCAAGCACTACGGAGCGAAGAAGCATATTCTTTTCGATCTTGACGCCTCTTTCAACCTTGTCGATGGGGAATTTTTTATTGTTGCCTTTGATGGTGCCCAAGGTTAACAGTCCGCAAAGGAGCGACCACATACCGATAGCAAGAGAGCCGCCCTGGTTCCATATACCGATGAACATAGAACCGACAAATCCTAAGATAAAGCCGATGAAATAGAAGGGAACACTTAAGATGCTGCTCCAAATGTTTTTCTTCCAATATCTCTTTTTCGCAGGAGCTTCAAGAGATGGCCAAGCCTCGACTTCACCCTCTGCCTTAAGAGGAGCAAAATATGGAATTTCAAGAAGCGCGATGGCGGCACAGGCGATGAACATAAAGAAGCCTACGACGCCCAACGCATTAAAGAAAGCCTTGAATTGCCAGATCTGATTATTATGTGCAAGGTCAGCGGGAGCATCAAGCGCTTTGTCAAAAAACTCAACGCTGAAGGCGACTACGGACGCAGAAAAATGTGCCCAAGGATGGGTTATGGCAGGATTGTAGATAGCGCGGATGGATTCAACTCCGTCAATCTCCTGTGTATAGAAGGTATCGGCACTTCTCTTATCCAAGCCCGAAGGATCAACGCCAAAGTGAAGGAAGGATTGAGCCGTCACCTGATTTATGTATTCTCTCGGAGCTTTTTCGTCTACTCTGTGGAAGAACTCGTCGTATTGGCAGGCTACTATTGCCGCATCGCGCGAGCCGAACTGGTTGTAAAGGTTGCCGTTTTCGTCTTCCGCCGCCATAATCATGCCTTGCGATTCGATACCGCAAATTTTTCTCGGCGCAAGGTTGGTAACGAATACCACCTTCTTACCTACCATTTCTTCAGGCGTATAGTATTGTGATATTCCACTAACGACAGTTCTTTGTTCTTCACC
>CALGCW010000315.1 GCA_937884385.1 uncultured Clostridia bacterium
AGGCTTCCTGGGCACAGAGGACGAGTGGCTGGAGTCCCTAAAAGGTGAAAAGGGTGAAAAGGGCGACAAGGGTGACACCGGAGCCCAGGGCACTGCCGGTAAAGACGGTGCTGACGGTAAAGACGGTGCTGACGGTAAGAACGGTGTCGACGGTAAAGACGGTGCTGATGGTAAGAACGGCGTCGACGGCAAAGACGGCGTAGGCGTTTTGAGCATTGTAAAAACCGGTTCCGAGGGTAATGTGGATACATACACCATCACCTTGACGGATGGAACGACCACCACCTTTACTGTGACAAACGGTACGGCAGGTGTTGGCATAGCATCCGTACAAATAAATGATCAGATGCACCTTATGGTAACCTTGACGGATGGCACTGTGTTGGATGCCGGCAGTGTATCAAATATGCCGTTAACAGGTACAGTCGTTGGTTCGGGTGAGATGCTCCCGTATCTGTTGATGATCATTATACTTGTGGTTAGCATCGGCTGGCCTATTATCGTTCAAAAGAAGGGCCTTTTCAGAAAATAAGTAATGATTAGCATATGATGAACTATCCTGAAGAAGACGGCTCATTCCCGCATATGGCGGGGGCGACGGTGATGTGGAGCTCTGCGTTGGATTTGATGCAGAAAGCCGCACCATGACTTTCCGCATGGAAGACAAAGGCGTTCCCTTTGATCCGCTGAAAAAACCGGACCCCGATATAACTTTATCGGCTGAAGAAAGAGAAATCGGCGGACTTGGTATTTTCATTACCAAGAAAACAATGGACTCAGTAACCTATGCCTACGAAAATGGCAAAAACATTTTAACAATGACTAAAAAGATTTAAAGGAGATAAGCTGTTATGACTATCGAAATCAAGAAAAACGAGAAGGAAGTTATCATTGAAATTGCAGGCAGATTGGATACTACTACTGCCCCCGCACTGGACAAAACCATTAACGAGGATATCAAAGATGCAGTAAACATCGTTTTAGACCTGAAGGGACTTGAGTACATTTCCAGTGCCGGCCTGCGCGTTTTGCTTTCGGCACAAAAGAAGATGCAAAAAATCGGTTCTATGAAACTGAAAAATGTTTGCGAAGAGGTTATGGAGGTTTTTGAGATAACCGGATTTGCTGACATTTTGGTGATTGAATAATGGAGCTTGTAAGCGAGGCTATCGCATTTGCAGTTAAGGCTCACGATGGAATGCGACGCAAAAAAAGTGAAGCCCCATACATCCTGCACCCAATGGAAGCGGCAGTTATTGTCGGCACGATGACGGATGACCAAAATCTGATTGCCGCAGCAGCTCTCCACGACGTTGTAGAGGATGCAAATATTACCATCGATGAAATTGAAGAGAAATTCGGTAAGCGTGTTCGGGAGCTTGTGGAGTCTGAAACCGAGGATAAGCGAGCTGACTTGCCGCCTGAATCAACCTGGCGTATCCGCAAGGAGGAATCTCTGGCAGTGCTGAAAAACACAGAAGATATCGGCGTATTGATGGTTTGGCTTGGTGATAAGCTTGCCAATATGCGCGCCATCTACAGAGATTTCAAGGCTGAAGGCGTCTCGATGTGGCAGAGATTTAATCAGAAGGATCCCGATGAGCAAGCATGGTACTATCGCTCAATTGTTAAATTAACGAAAGCGTTGTCTGACACCTCGGCGTGGCTTGAATACAAAGCGCTTACAGAACTGGTATTTGGAAAAGGAGAATAAACCTATGGACGTTACTTATCGTATAGACAAAGATATTATATATATTGCTGTGGAAGGAAGAATCGATGCTTCCAACGCAGCTGAAGCAGAAGAGAAAATTTTTGGAATAAAAAACGACAACCCCGGAAAACATACTGTCCTTGATGCCGACAAGCTGGAGTACATATCTTCCGCAGGCCTGCGCGTGATCTTGCGACTCAGAAAAGAAGAACCGAAGCTCGCCATTATCAACGTTGCGCCCGATGTTTACGAGGTTTTTGATATGACCGGCTTTACCGATATGGTTACGGTTGAAAAGGCATATCAGAGAATGAGCGTGGAAGGCTGTGAGTTTATCGCCAAAGGCGCAAACGGTGCCGTTTATCGCTACGATGCGGAAACCATCCTCAAGACCTATTTTGCAAAGGATGCCCTTCCTGAGATTAAGCAAGAACGTGAAAACGCAAGAAAAGCATTTGTTCTCGGTATCAATACCGCCATTCCTTACGGCATTGTTCGTGTAGGAGATGGCTACGGTACAGTTACGGAGCTTTTGAACGCAACCAGCGTAACCAAGTTGATCCGCAATAATCCCGATGATATGTCTGAGGCGGCAAAATATTATATTGATATGCTGAAAAGTATTCACGCTATCGAAGTAGAAGATGGCGAAGTGCCTGATATGAAGGAAACAGCTCTTGCCTGGGCAGATTTTGTAGCACCTCACCTTCCTGAAGAGCAAGGCAAAAAGCTTCGTGCTTTAGTCGAAGCCGTTCCGAAGCAGAATACCCTTATGCACGGTGACTATCACACCAATAATATTATGGTACAAAACGGCGAGCCTCTGCTTATCGATATGGATACTCTTTGCATGGGACACCCTGTATTCGAACTCGGTTCTATGTTTAATGCTTTCATTGGTTATTCCGAGCTTGACCATCAGGTAACGATGGATTTCTTCGGCTATACACACGAAACGGCAGAAAAATTCTGGGATATGTCTTTGAAAATGTATCTTGGCACCGAAGATGAAGAAGTGTGCAGAAACGTTGCAGAAAAGGCAATGATCATCGGCTATACCCGTATGCTTCGTCGTGCTCTTCGCCGCCCCGACGAAGCAGAAAGCCCTGCTAAAATCGCAAGATGCAAGGAAATGCTGGCCAAGCTTCTTGAAAAGACCGAAAGCATCTACTTTTAATTTCCCAAG
>CALGCW010000316.1 GCA_937884385.1 uncultured Clostridia bacterium
TTCAAGCCCGCTGTGACTGAGCAGGACTTTAATTATTCGGTAACCTATAAAATTGATGGCGAAACAAAAACCTTTAACGGTGTCTATACCTGCCGCTTTACAGGCTTTGGCGGTGCCGGCGTCGATCCGCTCGCCCGCTACTATAACGGTGTATATACAGTTGATGGCGAATCTACGGAATCCCGCAGCTATGCCATCGCGGAAAAAGATGGCTGCGTTCTGGAAATTATCACCTTGTTTGATGATGACTATCTTATGGGCGATAACCAAGAGGAATATGAGTTGGTAGACCCCTGCCTTGAGGCAACAGATGCAGAAGGATACCAATATGGCGAGGATGAGCTTCCCGCAGAGTTTGATGCTGAGATCATCAGCTGGGAATATCCCGAGCCGATCGAAAATACCTTTGTCTTTGCAGGCTTTTCGGCGCTGTATTCCGTTAATATGGGCGTGATGCTGCTCGCCGGACTTCTGACCCTGCTGATCTGCGTTATTCTGGTCAAAAAGAGCGAGGAAGTTTCTTATTCCGTCTTGGATAAGATCGGTATAGTTCTGAATTTTATCGGTGTCTTTGCGGTGCTTCCTATTATCTCGTTGGCTGCTTGCTTGATTCAGGCATACCCCACCGGTCCGGATTGGATCTATCAGGCGTATCTCTGCGTACCGCCGATCATTGTGTTTTCGATTGCTGCGTCTGTTGCGCTGCGCCGTAAGGGCTTTGGCAAGAGCGGATTTTTCGTTCAGTTCCTCGGCATCATTGTTGAGGTGATCCTTGCTGTTTTGGAATATGCCTTATAATGGCCTCCTAAAGAAAGGCGTTTGAATTATGAAAAATAAAAAGAAGACAATTTATTTAATAGCGTTACTGTTGATAACAACTATGTTATTTGCAGGTTGTAGTGACAATAAGAAACCGGAAAATCAAAACGTTGATTACAGTCAATATTCGTTCGTAAATACTTCGTGGACAAGAGATGCCGAGCATGATATCGAAACCCTTCGTTTTGGGGCAGATGGCAAATTCACGTATTACTGCGCTTGCGGAAATCCTGTAAATGATTCGGATCTGTGCGAGGGTTATACTTACGATGATGCTACAAAAACCATCACGTTAAATTGTATTGAAACAACAGATGAAATGGTTACAACAATTAAGATTGTAAAATGTGATGAAAACAGTTTGCAGCTTGATTTTAATGGTGAAATAAGAATTTTTGAAAATGATCAGTAAACCTCGTGTTTTGTAAGAGGTTTGTAAGAGGGCTTGTGGTAAAATGCAGGTTCGAAATGAATTTATATTTGAAAGGAGGCTCAGCATATGACGGATAAGGAATTTAAAAGACTCAGCAGAGCGCAGCTGATCGATATTATCTATAAGCTCCAATTGGAACTTGACAAGGTGAATGAAGAAAAGCAGGAGCTGGAAAGCAAATTAGCAGATAAGCGACTTCGTTTGCAGAGTGCCGGCAATATTGCTGAAGCCGCCCTTGAAATTAACGATTGTTTCCGCAGCGCACAGAATGCTGCAGAGCAATACTTAAATGAAATCAAAGCGATCCGTGAGGAAACGGAAGCAGAGCGACAGAGGATTCTTGCCCAGGCGCAAGCAGAAGCAGAAGCCATCATCGCGAGCGCAAAAAAGACACATGGCGATTACGATTCTGTGATAGAAGAAATTATGAAAGAATTTGGACAGAATCATTCGGATAACGGGTGATAGATATGTTACATAAAAAGAAAAAGGAAGTATCCCTTCCTACGAAAAGTCAAGTTGAAACAGAACGAAAACGCTATCGCCGGCAGAAAGCATATAACAAGGCTCTGCGAGGAACAATATACGTTTTAACCATTGTGGCTGCTGTTGCCGTGTTGATAGCAACGCTTGTTTTACCCGTTCTGCAAATCGAGGGCACCAGTATGGAGCCAACACTGTCAAACGGTGATATTGTGCTGCTTATGAAAACGACCCGTTTTGAACGTGGCGACCTTTGCGCATTTACATGGAATAACAAGCTTTTGGTAAAGCGTGTAGTCGGTCTCCCAGGTGATTGGATCGAGATCGATACTGATGGCACAGTATATCTGAACGGCGACAAGCTGGATGAACCGTATGTACAGCAAATGGCATTGGGAGAATGTGATCTTGAATTTCCCTTCCAAGTGCCACAGGAGCAGTATTTTGTAATAGGAGATATGCGAGAAAGCTCTATAGATTCTCGCAACTCCCTGATTGGCTGTATTCCAAAAGACCAAATCGTTGGAAAAGTTTTCTTTAGAGTATGGCCATTTAAAAAAATCAGTTTTTTCTAAACATTAAGACGTAAAATTTACAGAAGGACAAGCGTTTATGAGTTTCATTGAACAATACTTGTTACAATTGAATACTGAAAAACGACGGTGGCGGCGTGCTGTAGTGATTCTATCAGCCCTGTCACTGATCGTTGCGCTTGTCACCGTATGGAACCTGCGTATGACAGGCGTTACAATCGCCAATGATGCTACCTGCGGATATGTAGAGCATCAGCATACCGAGGAATGCCCTACGGAAAAAGTGCTGATCTGTGGCTACGATGACGAAATAGCGACAGAAACCGTTAC
>CALGCW010000317.1 GCA_937884385.1 uncultured Clostridia bacterium
ATTTGGTGTCATCTTTCTTGATTGTAGGGGACGACGTCCTCGGCGTCCCGTTTATAAAAATATCATTGTGTTTTGCACGGGCAGTCGGGGACGCCTGCCCCTACAGGTTTGGTGGTTCCTTAATATAATACCTGTAGGGGAGGGGTCTCCCCTCCCGCCAAATCGGCGCAAAACAATCGGGAGGCGAAACGCCTCCCCTACGGACATTCTTTTTATTTGTAGGGGAGGATATTATCCTCCCGTTTTTATGAAAATCATTTTTTATTGATATCCTCAGGGATCTCAATTTCTCCCTCGTTGTTCTCAAAAGCCTTTATTTCTTGTCTTATTAAATAAAGTATCTCTCCATTTGCGGAGCGACCGTAATATTTTGATATATAGTGAAGCTTATAATGAAGTTCGGGGTCAATTTCTATTCCAAGATGCTTGTTATTTTTGTTTCTCATAAAAAATCTCCAAAAAATCTTAATATAAGTATATTTTAAGATTATTTTATGATATAATGTTGTAAGTATACTTATTTTAAGTATACAAAATATTTATTTGGAGGCTTTTATGAAAATTGCGGTGGTTGGATCAAGAAATATTGCCGTAAACAATATCGGCAAATACATTCCGCATTGCGATGAGATCATTTCGGGTGGCGCTGTGGGCATAGACACTTGCGCCGCAAAATATGCACAAGAGAAAGGCATAAAGCTCACCGTGATCGTCCCTCAATACGAGCGATACGGTCGTGCCGCGCCGATCGTAAGAAACAAAGAAATAGTTGATTATGCAGACAAAATTATTGCCTTTTGGGATGGAAATTCAAGAGGAACCTTATCGGTAATAAAATACGCCGAAAAAGTAAGGAAACCGTGTGATGTCATTCTCTGCGAGGAAGAGCTAAATCCTTGAAATAACAAAAAGACAGAGAACCTGAAATTCTCTGTCTTTTCCTTTTTATTAAACGATTATCTCGTCGCCGTCGTGGGCGATGTCTATCGGGAAGGGGTACTTGCCCGCGAGCGCTTCTATCTCGGCAAACTTGTGCATGGGGAAAACGTGAGTTATCACCATTCTGTCGGCAAGGCAGGTCTCAAGATAGGGGGTCAGATGCTCGACACCAAAATGCGCCATCTCGCTTATCACGAGATCAAGCCGCTCCTCTGCCACGATGCTCGGAAAATCCTTTCTCTCAAGATGATTAGACATATCTCCCGTAATAAGCACCCTCTTGCCCTCTGCCTCAAGAAGAACAGAATACGCGGGGCGAGTGGGAAGATGCTTGGTAGGAATGTAAGTAACCTTAAGCTCGGGGGTGTCGTAAACCACGCCTTCCTTTGCACGAGTAAAGCGCAGGCGAGAGAGATCGGGCGGGCTGTGTATAACGCTGAGGAAATTGAATATAGCTCCCGTCAGCGCATTCTCGGTTACGAATATATCGGTCGAGACGTCCTTATAATACCAGCTCGCAAGATCGCAAAAGGACACAAGTCCGTCAACGTGGTCGCCGTGAGCGTGAGTTGTGAATATAGCCGCAACGTCGCTCGGCTTTCTGCCCGATCTGAGCAAAAGGTCTATCAGCGGCGCGCCCGCGTCTATAACGAAGGTCTTGCCGCCCGTCTCGGCGAGTATCGAGGTGCAGTAGCGGTCGGGTGCAGGCACTCCGTGGCTGCTTCCCAAAAAAGTTATCTTCATAATTTCTCTCCTATCAGACGTCAAGGTCCTTCATATACTCCTCGCCGTGCTCAGCGATAAACTGCTTTCTCGCGGGGAGATTTTCTCCCAAGAGAACGTCGAACATCCACTCTGTAGCCGCCGCGTCCGCAGGAGTTACCGAAATAAGACGTCTCGTCTCGGGGTTCATAGTTGTCTGCCACATCATATCAGGCTCGTTCTCACCAAGTCCCTTTGAACGCTGAAGCGTGTATTTCTGATTTCCGAGCTTCTTGA
>CALGCW010000318.1 GCA_937884385.1 uncultured Clostridia bacterium
TGCTCGTTGCTCGCATCCACCTTCCCCTCAAGGGGAAGGCTATCACACCGATAAACCCCAATTTTGCATTTTGCATTTTTCATTTCACTTAAACCAAATCATCAACCTTGGAGGAAATATGACCTCACATAAAACACAAATAGCAGTAATAGGCGCAGGACACGCAGGCATCGAGGCAGCAATAGCCTCTGCGAGGCTTGGACTTGACACCACCCTTTTCACAATGAGCCTTGACTCCATCGGCAATATGCCCTGCAATCCGTCCATCGGCGGCACGGCAAAAGGACATCTCGTGTTCGAGATAGACGCCCTCGGTGGCATAATGGGCGAGATGGCGGATAAAGTTACGCTCCAATCAAGGACTCTCAACCTCGGCAAGGGCGCGGCGGTCCACTCAAAGAGAATACAAGCAGACAGACGCGAATATAGCCGCCTTATGAAGCAGTTGATCGAGAATACAGAGAATCTCCGCCTCGTCCAGGCAGAGATCTGCGACCTTGAAACCGAGATAAAAGACGGCAAAAAGCACGTCCGCGCACTCACCACCGCACTTGGCGAGAGATGGGAATGCGACCGCGCCGTTATCTGCTCGGGCACGTATCTCGATAGCCGCGTTTTCGTGGGCGATCGCAATTTCTCCTCGGGTCCCGACGGACTCCTTCCCGCAAGCGGCGGACTTTCCAAGGCACTTGAACGCGAGGGGCTTCGCATAATGCGCTTCAAAACAGGCACACCGGCAAGAGTAAAACGCTCAAGCATCAACCTTGACGCACTTGAGATTCAAAGCGGAGAGGATGTCATAACCCCTTATAGCTCAAAAACGGGCGAGCATTACTTCGACGAAATCGAACAGATCCCCTGCCACATCGTCTATACGAACGAAAATACACATAATATCATAAAAGAGAATATCCACCGCAGTGCAATGTACTCGGGTCAGATACACGGCACAGGACCGCGCTATTGCCCCTCGATCGAGGATAAAATAGTCCGCTTTGCCGATAAAGAAAAGCACCAGCTCTTCGTCGAGCCAATGGGCAAGGACACGGAGGAAATGTATATCCAAGGCTTTTCCACTTCCCTGCCTGCAGACGTTCAGCACGAGATGCTCCACTCCCTACGCGGCTTTGAGAACGCGGAGATCATGCGATATGCCTACGCGATCGAATACGATTGCTCCGACCCGACACAGCTCTACGCAACGCTTGAATATAAGGATATAGCAGGACTCTACGGCGCAGGACAGTTCAACGGAACGTCGGGATATGAGGAAGCGGCAGCGCAAGGACTCATAGCAGGACTTAACGCATCCCTTTCCGCCCTCGGCAAGGAGCAGATAGTCCTGAAGAGAAGCGACGGCTATATAGGCACGCTTATCGACGACCTCGTGACAAAGGGCACCAACGAGCCCTATAGAATGATGACCTCGCGCTCCGAATACAGGCTTTTGCTCCGCCAGGATAACGCAGATCGCCGCCTGACCGAGATAGGCTATCGCGCAGGACTTGTCAGCGAGGAAAGATACAAAGCGTTTTTGAATAAAAAAGCTCTCACCGACGAGGAGATCGCGCGCCTTGAAAGCACCTACGTCTCCCCAAGCATAGCAAATCCCTTCCTTGAGGAGCGTGAGCTCACCCCCGTGTCAACGGGCATCTCACTTGCGGAGCTTCTCCGCCGCCCGACGCTCACCTATGACGCACTTGCAATTATCGATAAAAATCGACCCGAGCTTCCAAGAGGAGTAAGAATGACCGCAGAGGTGTCAATAAAATACGAGGGATATATAAAGCGCCAGCTTGCGGAGGTAAAGCGCCGCGAAAAGCTTGACGAAAAGAAGATCCCCGAGAATATCGACTACACATCTGTTAAGGGCTTGCGCCTCGAGGCGATCCAAAAGCTCTCAAGCGTCCGCCCCCTGACTATTGGACAAGCCTCACGCATCAGCGGCGTCTCCCCCGCCGACATCTCCGTCCTTATGATCTACCTCGGTATAGTTTAAAACTACAATTTTATAATCCATATATGTGGATATCATCCTCTCGTCATAATCCAACCCATAACTCAAACAAACCGCTATATTAAGCCGGAATCAAGCACTCCACCCCTCGGGGGGTGCGAGGGGTGACCGCTTCGCGGTCGGGGAGTGGGTGGGGGACGAGGGATGGAAACGCCATTCCCAAAAACAATCATTTAATCACATATCATCAAGGAGACAAGTATGAAAACCAATAAATTATTGATAGCAATTCTCGTGGTTTTGATCGCGATCGTCGTATTGCTCGCCTCAATGCTCATAAACAAGATGGTGAATTCCAACACTCCCTCCACTACACCAAGCACGCAGGGCACCTCAAGCACCACAACCACCCTGCCCTCACATCAAACCACCACTTCGACCACAAGCGGAACAACAACAACAACAACTACTACTACGGCTGAGTCACAAACTCCCAACATTCCCCAAGATGGCGGAGTTTACGATATTTTTCTTTACGATGTCGATCCCGATAATGACGGATACAGAATTCTCGGCATTGATCCCGAATATTTGAGCTGGCAGAGTCCTCCCGATGTACTCGAGATCCCTGCAAAGATAAACGGAGTACAGGTGACAGCCATTGGAAAAAGAGCGTTTGAAGGCGTTCAGAGCAGCACTATCATTCTCCCCGAGGGACTTCTCGATATCTATCAGTACGCGTTTTACAGCTCCGGAGCAAAGAACATTAACATTCCAAGCACGGTTATCTATATAGGAAAGGGCGCGTTCCAAAAATGCCACTTTATCACAAGCATCACGATACCCGATGGCGTGGATATTATTTACGACGACACCTTCCGTGAGTGCACTTATCTTGAAAGAGTCACTCTTCCCGACACCCTCAATTACATAGGCTTTTACGCATTTGCACAGTGCAAAACGCTCACAAGCCTTACCGTACCCAAAAACTGTACTGTTGAAAGCACCGCTTTTAATTTCTCACCGAACTTAACAGTTGAATACAAATAATATGGAAAAATTCATACGCACCGAAATGCTCCTCGGCAAGGAAGCACTTCAAAAATTGAATAATTCGCGCGTCGCGGTGTTTGGCATCGGCGGCGTGGGCGGATACGCACTCGAAGCGCTGGTCAGAGCAGGCGTAGGAGAGATCGACGTCATCGATAATGACACCGTCTCAATTTCCAATATCAACCGCCAGATACTCGCCACCACCGAGACCGTGGGCGAAAAAAAGACCGACGTCGCAGAAAAACGCGCAAAATCGATCAACCCCACCGTCAAGATCAATAAATTCGACACCTTTTACCTGCCCGAGACCGCCCACCTCTTCGATTTTTCAAAGTATGACTACGTCATAGATGCCATCGATACCGTATCGGGCAAAATGGAGCTCGTAAAACGCGCAAATGAAGCAGGAACACCTATAATCTGCTCAATGGGCACGGGCAATAAGCTCGACCCCACCGCCTTTGAGGTCACGGATATCTATAAAACAAGCGTCTGCCCCCTTGCAAAGGTGATGCGCGGACTCTGCAAAAAAGCGGGTATCAAAAAGCTAAAGGTCGTCTATTCCAAGGAGCTCCCCCTCACCCCCCACGAAATTGAGGGCACAGAAACGAAGGGAACCGCGGGCAGAACGAGCCCCGCATCCTGCTCCTTCGTCCCCCCCGTCGCAGGCTTCATCCTCGCAGGCGAGGTAATCAAGGATATCATAAAGCAATAAAACCCCAACACCCCCAATTTTGCATTTTGCATTTTGCATTCTGCATTTTGCATTTATTCACTGTAGGGGCGCACCGCGTGCGTCCGCCACAAAAGCAAACCAACCTATCGATAAATTGGTATTTGTCGATAAGATGAAAAATTACATTGCTTAACCCCCCTCTCACCGTCTACGGCGGAGCTCTCCCTAAGGGCGAGCCTTTTCCTTAGCAAATGCTTGATATACAAAGCCTCTCACTCTGGGAGAGGTGGCACGGCATCGCCGTGACGGAGAGGGCTTTTTAAAAAAACAACATCCAACCCCTAGAGGCGCACCGCGTGCGTCTGCACCTACAAATATATTCCCAATTTTGCACTTTGCATTTTGCATTTATTTACTCGTCCCGTTTCCAAAGCAATGTAACCTTAGCCTTCCCCTGAGGGGAAGGGGGACCATCTTTGATGGTGGATGAGGGGAACGAA
>CALGCW010000319.1 GCA_937884385.1 uncultured Clostridia bacterium
CATCCACCTTCCCCTCAATGGGAAGGCTATCACACCGATAAATCCCAATTTTGCATTTTGCATTTACTTCCCGGCAAATAGCAATTAACCAAAATTCGAAATCTATGGTATACAGATTTATGCCGAGAGCAGAGATATCCAACGCTCTTGACAAAATAAGCCGATTCGGATATAATATGGTTAAAGAATAAAGCACCTTACAGAAAGGAGAATCAACTGTGAAAAAATACGTTGCTCTAATTGCTGTTTTTCTGCTTTTGTGCTTATTGTGTTCCTGCGAAATATTCTATACTCCCGATTTTCAGTGTATAATAGATTCTGCGGGATATATTGATATGTATATTTACAAGGGTCAGGAATATCTGCATAGCTCACCTAACGAAGAGAATTATTCATTCTATTGGCTTACGGACGAAAAAGTGATAGGACATTTTCCAATGTCTTGTATGTTTTTTACTTTCTATGAGGTAAATAATCCCGACTTTGGTATCGTACTTCGAAGCCACCTTATGTGGCTTGACAGGTCTGCATTTTGCTTTTTGCCAAATTATTACTTACCAAAGGATGCAGAGATGCCAGACATTAAAACGGTCGAATTGGACAAGGTCATAATATCGACGGATACGGATGGGATACTTATTAAAAACAGAGAAGGACCCTCCGACTTTGACAATAACTCCCTTTTTATTGTGTTGAATAATGAGGAGTCTTATAAAGATAAGAATTTATCCACATTCAACGATATCTTGGATTTTTCTGACACCATTCCCCGAGAGCACATTGCTTCTCTGACGGGAGGTGCTTCTTGGGCGAAGGATGATGGTCGTGATTATGATTATTATTTGTGGGGCTCTATTATTGCCACGTTGAAGGACTATGAATCTTTTTTCTGCGGGCCTTTGCTTGTAATAGAGTATAACGATAGGCTGTACGTTGAGATTAAATCAACAACCGATGATTCCTCGGAATATGTCGCTGTGAGAGATGAATATCAAGAATTGTTTGAGAATGTTTTAGCAGAGCGTTCGAATTAGTCAAACACAGCTGCGATATAATTGCTTTCAAATAAGAACCCAAAACAAAAAGGAGCCCGAAAGCTCCTTTTTTTATGTTATAGATCAAGGACGATTTGAATGTAAGGAAATTACTTGACGAACGAAAGGTTTAGTTTAACAAGAAAGCCGCAAGCTTTACTAAATTCCGATCCCCTCATCCGTCTGCTCGCCGTATTTTTTCAAAATATCTTAATGCTCGTTGCTCGCATCCACCTTCCCCTCAATGGGAAGGCTATCACACCGATAAATCCCAATTTTGCATTTTGCATTTACTTCCCGGCAAATAGCAATTAACCAAAATTCGAAATCTATGGTATACAGATTTATGCCGAGAGCAGAGATATCCAACGCTCTTGACAAAATAAGCCGATTCGGATATAATATGGTTAAAGAATAAAGCACCTTACAGAAAGGAGAATCAACTGTGAAAAAATACGTTGCTCTAATTGCTGTTTTTCTGCTTTTGTGCTTATTGTGTTCGTGTGAAATATACCTCACTCGGGATTTTCAGTATACATTAAATTGCGCAGGAGGTCCTGAATCATATATTTACCAAGGGCGAGAATATATTTATAGCTCAGCCATTTATGACAACTATTCATTTTATAGACTGTCAGATGAGAAATTGATAGGCCACTACCCAATTTCTTATTTATTCTTGACTTTTTATGAGGTGAATAACCCCGACTTTGGTATCGTGCTGCGAGATCACTTTATGGGGCTTGATAGGTCTGCATTTTGCTTTTTGCCACATTACTGTTTACCCAAGGATGCAAAGATGCCGGATATTCAAACGGTTGAATTGGATAAAATCATATTGGCGGATACTGTTGGAACAGGATACAACGAAATATCACTCGCAAATATGGAAAGTTATTCCGATTTTGAGTCTATCAAAGAGTTAACTATTTTAAATAATGATGAATGGTGTAATAATGAGGACTCTTCAACACTCGGTGATATATTGGATTTTTCTGAGACCATTCCCCGAGAACACTTTGATTCTCTGAATAAAGGTGTTCCTTGGGAGAAAAATGAAGATTCTGATTATGATTACTATTCGTGGGGATATATTATTGCCACGTTGAAGGATTATGAATCTTTTTTCTGCGGGCCTTTGCTTGTAATAGAGTATAACGATAGGCTGTACGTTGAGATTAAATCAACAACCGATGATTCCTCGGAATATGTCGCTGTGAGAGATGAATATCAAGAATTGTTTGAGAATGTTTTAGCAGAGCGTTCGAATTAGTCAAACACAGCTGCGATATAATTGCTTTCAAATAAGAACCCAAAACAAAAAGGAGCCCGAAAGCTCCTTTTTGTTTATGTTATAGATCAAGGACGAAGTCCCATTCCGCCCTCAAGGGTGAGTGTTTCGCCGTTGAGGTATTTGAAGTCGGGGTTTGCAAGCTGAACGCAAACTCTGCCGATCTCAAGCTCGCTGTCGCCAAAATGTCCTGCGGGGGGCATCTTCACGTTTGCCTTGAAAGCCTCGGGGTAAGCATTCTGGAAATTTTCAAGCTGTGCCGTCCACGCAAGAGGGCAAACCACGTTGGTGTTGATGCCGTCCCTTGCCCACTCGGTAGCCGCAACGCGGGAAAGACCGCGAATGCCTTCCTTTGCAGCCGCATATGAGCACTGACCGTAGTTTCCGAAAAGACCCGCGCCCGATGCAAAGTTGATTATGCTTCCCTTTGTTTCCTTGAGGTGGGGATAGCACGCCTTCATATAGTAGAACGTAGCATAAAGTCCCGAATACATTGCAAGATCGAACTGCTCGGTGGTGTGATCCTGAATAGTCACGCCGCTTGCCGATGCCTGCGCGTTGTTAATAAGGACGTCGATCCTGCCGAAAGCCTCGATCGCCTTGTCCACTACCATTTTTGCCGTTGCTTCATTGTCTGCGCCTGCAGAAATGTCCGCAGGAATTGCAAGGACACGAACGCCGTAAAATCTTTCAAGCTCTTCTTTCGCCTTTTCAAGCTTTGCAACGTTTCTGCCCGTAATTACGAGGTTTGCGCCCTCTTTTGCGTAAGCGGTAGCAATACCGTAGCCGATAGAGCCGCATCTGCCGTCTGAAAGCACGGCGTAACCGCCGCCTGTTATTATCGCTGTTTTACCTTTTAAAAATCCCATAATAACCTTCCTTTTTTTGGTTTATCTAATTTTACATCCCTTTTTGATAAAATGCAAATAAAAACTGTTGTTTAAACTTGTTAATTATGCTAAAAATATAAAACTACCATATATAAACTAATTTAAATTGAGGTATAAAAATGATTAAAGCCGGAGCAATTGACAAGGGAATGTTCCTCCTGGTTAAGGATGCGCCATATCTTGTAGTTGAAAGAGAATTTGTAAACCCTGGAAAGGGATCTGCATTTGTTCGCCTTAAACTCAAGAACCTTCTTAACAACCAGGGTCTTGCAACTGTAATGAAGACAAACGAATCAGCTGAAGAAATCACTGTAACAGAAAGCAACTGCCAGTATATGTATGCAGATGATGAAAACTACTACTTCATGGAAGGGG
>CALGCW010000320.1 GCA_937884385.1 uncultured Clostridia bacterium
AAGAAGAATTATCAGAAGAAGAAAAAAATATATATATAATTAACTATGTATATAGTGTAAATAATAAAATACAAGAAAGTGTTATTTTCCAATTACAAGATGAAATGAAAGAAGAAGTAATAAAAAACAAAAACGACAATAGATATTATAAAAGAAATGATAGAAATTTTAATTAATTTTTGTTGATTCTTAAATGGTAGACCGAATAATTTAAGGAGAGACATAGCTTCTTTATCGGAGTTGGCCGAAGTAACGAAGGTGATGTCCATACCTTGGATACGATCGATTTTGTCGATATCGATTTCGGGGAAGATAATTTGTTCGGAGATACCGAAGGTGTAGTTACCCATGCCGTCGAAACCTTTATCGTTGATACCGCGGAAGTCGCGGATACGGGGGATAGAGGCGGT
The DNA here is from genome assembly GCA_937884385.1 of uncultured Clostridia bacterium. Lineage (GTDB taxonomy): Bacteria > Bacillota > Clostridia > Oscillospirales > CAG-272 > RGIG4608. The sequence goes on from CALGCW010000320.1 coordinate 411, forward strand.
TACGAGACGCTCGAGGAACTCATACATACGGTCACCGCGGAGGGTAACGCGCACGCCTACGGGCATACCTTTACGGAGTTTGAAGTTCGAAATATCCTTGCGCGAGCGAGTCTGAACTGCTTTCTGACCTGCGATAATCGAGAGCTCCTCTTGGGCAATCTCGATGAGTTTCTTGTCAGCAACAGCCTCGCCAACACCCTCGTTGAGGACGATTTTCTGCAATTTGGGTACCTGCATAATGCTCTTGTAGCCAAATTCTTTCATAAGGGCAGGGACAATCTGCTCCTTATAAGTCGTTTTGAGTGTAGGAATGTAAGCCATTATTTAATCTCCTCTCCTGATTTTTTAGCGTAACGTACAAGTTTGCCATTCTCACCTGCTTTGCGACCTACGCGGGTAGGTTTGCCCGTTTTGGGGTCTGCGAGCATAAGGTTCGAAATGTGAATAGGAGCCTCCTGTTCAACGATTCCGCCCTGGGTGTTCTTGGCGCTGGGTTTGGTGTGTTTTTTGATGATGTTGAAACCCTCAACGATTGCGCGCTGATTTTTGGGATCTACCTCAAGTACACGACCGGTTTTCTCTTTGCTTTTGCTACCGCCTGCGATAACATAAACATTGTCACCTTTTTTGATATGTAATTTCATACTTCTTAACGGGGTATTTAGGATTACAATACTTCGGGTGCAAGCGAGATGATTTTCATATACTGATCACGAAGCTCGCGAGCAACGGGACCAAAGATACGAGTACCACGCATCTCACCCTGGGGGTTCAGAAGCACTACGGCGTTGTCATCGAAACGAATGTACGAACCGTTAGCACGACGAATCTCCTTCTTTGTTCTTACTACAACCGCTTTCGATACGGTACCCTTCTTGATGTCGCCCGAAGGGGTTGCGCTCTTAACGGTCACAACGATTTTGTCGCCAATGGAGGCGTACTTCTTCTTGGTACCGCCCAAAACGCGAATGCAAAGAACCTCTTTTGCACCGCTGTTGTCGGCTACTACCAATCTGCTTTCCTGTTGTATCATGACTATTTAGCTCTTTCAATAATTTCTACTAATCTCCAACGCTTAGTCTTGCTCAGAGGTCGCGTCTCCATAATTTTAACGGTGTCGCCCTCGTTGCACTGGTTCTGCTCGTCCTCTGCCACAAAGCGAGTGGTCTTGTTTACGAACTTACCATAGATAGGGTGTTTTACCTTACGGTGAACTGCAACGACAATGGATTTCTCCATCTTATTGCTGACTACCACACCGATTCTCTCTTTTCTAAGATTTCTTTCCATAGCCTCAATTAACATTTAGTGTTTTTCTGGTGCAGTACAGTCTTCATACGAGCGATGTCTCTGCGAGCTTTCTTAATAACGGTAGTGTCCTCTACGGGAGATACGGCGTGATTCACCTTCAAAGTGGCAAGTTTTGCCTGCTCAGCCTCGATGCGCTCTACCAAATCGGCTACTGCCATCTCTTTCAATTCTGCTGTTTTCATAACTTTTCTTGTCTGCTTTTAAGGTTTCTACTCTACGTAATCTCTGCGAACAACGAGTTTGGTCTCGATGGGGAGCTTCTGGGCGCCAAGGCGGAGTGCCTCTTTGGCTACCTCGAAAGGAACACCCTCGATCTCGAACATAATACGACCGGGAGTAACAGGAGCTACATAGCCCTCGGGGTTACCTTTACCTTTACCCATACGAACCTCAGCGGGTTTCTTGGTGATGGGCTTATCGGGGAAGATGCGGATCCAAATCTGACCCTCACGTTTCATATAACGCACGATAGCCTGACGAGCAGCCTCAATCTGACGACCGGTAATCCAGGTCGAATCCATAGCTTTCAGACCGAACGAACCGAACGCAAGCTGGTTGCCACGCTGAGCAAGACCTTTCATGCGTCCTTTCTGCATTCTTCTAAATTTAGTCCTTTTTGGTTGTAACATTGTCTTATCTTATTTAGAAGTGTTCCTATTTGTTGTTATTGTTTCTCCTGCGCTTGCGGTCGCCGCGGGGTTTGCCACCACGCTGCTCGCCCTGTGCAGGACCTGCTACGGACGATGCGCCTGCGATCTCGAAGAGGTCACGCTTGCCATAAACCTCACCTACGCAGATCCACACCTTAACACCGAGGATACCAACTTTGGTAAGAGCCTCTGCAAGGCAGTAATCTACATCGGCACGGAAGGTGTGCAGAGGAATACGTCCCTCTTTGTAGGTCTCGCTACGAGCCATCTCGGCGCCGCCAATACGACCGCT
>CALGCW010000321.1 GCA_937884385.1 uncultured Clostridia bacterium
CTTGTGCGTAGCCAGTAGCGTATAGGGCTATGCCCGAAAATGCAAAACCACCCGCTTTGCGGGTGGATTTTTATTTATGTATTTTTAGTCGAAATATTCAATTATGATAATGAAAACATACATTCCGCTGCCTGAGCTTCCGACGGAGTAGGTGCCGGCTTCGGTAACGTCAAGTGAGGAAACTGTCGCGCTTATTCCTGCTTCGTATGAGCCGATGAGGCTGCCCGATGCATTTACAAGCGAGAGCATTCTTGTGTCCGTTTTGGACGAGGACTGAACTGCTACGGTAATTCTGCAGGGTCCGTCGACCTCAAAGGTGACGTATCTGTACTGTCCGAATTTGGCAGATCCGCCGACGCTGAGTCCGTTTGAGAGCTGATAATTAACGCCTGCATAGGTGAATGCCGCCTGCTTGGACTTCTTTTCCATAGTTCTGTCGCTCGTTGCCACCAACGTGAACTCTCCCTCGGTGACGGTGGAATCATAGACCGTTCCGAGAAGCTCGTCCGCATTGAACACCACTGTTCTTGTGGGCTCAGGGCGGAGGGAATCCTCAACAGCCTTTATATCCGCTTCGTATTCTTCAAGAGAGGAGAGATTTGTGACAAGGGCTCTGTCATCGACGTTGACCTTTGCGTATGCATCTCTTATCTGCTCGCAAGCCGCTTTGATCTGTGCAAGGTTATCTGCCGTTACCTCGCCCATTGCTTGGAGAGCATCTATGAGCTCGACAACGTTTTTAGCATCGTAATATTCTCTATCGGGATTTGTGACGGCTATATCCTTGAGCAAGCCCTCGACCGCTGCCACGCTTGATTTGCTCATAAGGTTGGACGGGTCGATATATTCGCTCGGTATGAGCAGCACGTGGTCGCTGAAGTTGAATCTTTCGCCGCAAGCGGTCGCTTCGGTTGTATTCAGAATATGCTCTGCAACGAATGCTGCAAGAACGAACGAGCCGTATTTATTGTAGTGGGTCGCTTCTATTCCCGTATATCCTGCATCCGCATTTCCGTATGCGTTATCGTAGGATGCGGGCCAAGTGCCCGTAAGCTCGTTGGGCTTGAGCGCCATCATATAATTTGCATAGGTGCTTGTTGCCGCCTCAAGCATAACCTTTGAGGCTGCAAAAAGGTCGATAAGAAGGCAATCCTCCTCTTTTGCGAGCTGACGGACCGCTTCTACGTATGCAAAGTTCTCACCGTGGAGACCTGCTCCGCCGATTATCGCTCCGCCGCTGAATTTAACTCTTGCAACGGGAGTGACAAGAACGGGGGTCGCGCCCACGCTTCTTGCGAAGTCTATGTACTGCTTGAGATACCATTTATAAGTACCGCCGCTATGGTAGCCGTAATACTCGGAGCCGTATTTTGCGAGCTCTGTGAGTGCCTTTGCTTCCTCTGAGTCGCTTGCCGCTGAAATATATTCATCGGGAAGGGAGGTGGTGGGTATCTTTTGGGCGGGTGTTGTGGGGTAGATACCATTCTCGTCGGGCTCTCCGAGGGGAACCATTCTATCGTAGATGGTTGAGTAATTGGAGATCTTTGACGCGTCGTCGTTATGACCGAACTGGATAAAGAGGAAGTCGCCCTCCTTTATCACGTCTTCGATGGAATTACCGCCGTTTTGTGAAAAGCTGTAATTATAGCTTGGGTCATCGATATCGTAGAGTCTGCCCTCGTTGATAAATGAACGCGAGCTTCTGCCGCCGTGAGCAGCATTGACAACGTTGACCTTTCCGTCAAGGAAAAGTCCAAGGTACTGTCCCCAGCCTGCGATGAACTGTGCGTCCTCATACGTCTTTACCGTTGAGTCGCCGGCAAGGAAGATAGTCGGCGTTGCGGAGTTATCGGGACCCGCGGGTTCTTCTTTGACCGTTGTCGATGTGGACGTGCTTGTGGACGTAGATGTGGATGTCGAGGTTGATGTAGACGAAGAAGTAGAGGTGGTTGCTGATGTGGTAGTGGTCGTGGACTTATCAGGCTGTGGGAATATCGTGCAGGAGCTGAGAAGCATCAGTGTCACGATAAGGACCGCAAGCAGTCTTACAAACATGTTTTTCATAGTTTTTCCTCTTTTTCCTTTTTGTTTCTATAATTTATTTATTATTTGAAATAAATGCCGTTTTTGAGTGCTTCGAGCATAATTATAGCGCTTGAAGCGTTGGTAGCAAGCGGGATCTTCTGCACGTCGCAAAGGCGTAGAAGCGCGGAAACGTCGGGCTCGTGGGGCTGTGCCGTGAGTGGGTCGCGAAGGAAGATGATAAGATCGAGCTCGCCGTTTGCAAGCATTGCGCCGATCTGCTGGTCACCGCCAAGGGGACCCGATTTCATTCTGTGAATTACAAGACCCGTTTCGCCCATAATGAGCGTGCCCGTTGTGCCCGTTGCGTAAAGCTCGTGCTCGGAAAGGACGTCCTTATAGGCTTTTGCAAGCTCAATAATGGGGTCTTTTTTCTTATCGTGTGCTATAAGTGCGATTTTCATAGTGTTCTCCTTTGAGATTTGTTATGTGGTTTTGTTGATGTGACAAAATTGGGATTTATCGGGGAGAAGTGACAAAGGGAAGAAGATGTTCTTTTTTGAAAAAAAGAACCAAAAAGCTTTTATCGCTTGGGTTTGCGGGGATTTTGCGCAAATTTTCGATAAAATGCGAGCATTTTA
>CALGCW010000322.1 GCA_937884385.1 uncultured Clostridia bacterium
CGTAATTCCCGGTAACGATGACGCTATCCGCGCTATCAAGCTTATCTCTTCCGTAATTGCTGACGCAGTTATCGAGGGTAGACAGGGTGAGCAGACTGTTGCTGAAACAGCTGAAGCTCCTGCAGAAGAAGTTGCAGAATAATTTTAATCTAAATTAAGTGAGGATAAAATAATGGCTACAATTACAGCAAAAGACGTTGCGGCTTTGCGCGCAAAAACAGGACTTGGTATGATGGACTGCAAGAAGGCTCTTGTTGAGGCTGAAGGCGACATCGAAAAGGCAGTTAAGCTTCTTCGTGAGAAGGGTCTTGCTACTGCTGCAAAGAAGGAAAGCAGAATTGCTGCTGAGGGTATCGTTGATATCATGACAATCGGCAACGTTACTGCAATGATCGAGGTTAACTCCGAGACAGACTTCGTTGCTAAGAACGACACATTCAAGGAATTCGTTAAGGGACTTCTTCGTACAGTTATCGCTAACAAGCCCGCTGATCTTGAAGCTCTTCTTAATACAAAGTTCGACGGTTCTGACGTTCTCGTTAAGGACTCTCTCGTTGAAAAGATCGCTATGATCGGTGAAAAGCTTGACATCCGCCGCTTCGTTATCGTTGAGGGCACAACAAGCACATATATTCACGGTCTTGGCTCTATCGGCGTTATCGTTTCCTTCGAGGCTGATGAAGCAGCTGTAAACCATCCCGGTTTCGCTGAGTTCGCAAAGAACATCGCTCTTCAGGTTGGCGCTTATCCCGTTGCTTATCTTAATAAGGAAGCAGTTCCTGCATCCGTTATTGAGGAAGAAAAGGCTATTCTTATGGCTCAGATCGCTAACGATCCCGTTAACTCCAAAAAGCCTCCTCAGATCATCGAAAAGATGGTTCTTGGACGTATCGGTAAGTTCTATGACAACAACTGCTTGCTTGAGCAGGCTTACGTTAAGGAAGATTCCATCAAGGTTTCCAAGTACGTTGAGCAGTCCGCTAAAGAATTCGGTGGCAACATCGTAGTTACAGGCTACTGCCGTTACGAAAAGGGCGAGGGTATTCAGAAGAAAGAAGAGAACTTTGCTGAAGAAATCGCAAAGCTTACAAACAAATAATTTGTTAAGTAAAAACCCTGTGGTGAAAACCACAGGGTTTATTTTATTTATTGAAAGCTTTTTTATATGCAGATATTGCACCTGTTATGACGTTTCCAAGTCCACCTGCGTTCTCGCTTTGCTGACCCACAAAATACAATCCGTCAACGGGTGTGATATGCGTAGGATTTTGCTGATTCCAAATAGGAACAACACCACCGAAGGAGCATTTTTTCATGTGCGTATATTCGCGGTATTCGAGAGCAGTCATAATCTTCATAGTAGTGATATGCTTTGAAAGGTCGGGGATCTGCTTTTCAGCAAGAGAAATAAGGGTTTTTGCGTATTCCTCTTTCTTATCCTCCCAGCTGCAATCCTTTAGAGTGTCCGGCGCTACTGTATATATCGTAAGACAATGCTTGCCTTCGGGTGCAAATTCGGGTGCGTGGTGCGAGGGAACGAAAAGGAGATAACCGTCATAGCCCTCATGATACTCGCCGTTTCTTAGCTTTACTGTTGCCTCGTGAAGGTCATACATTCCATAACAGTATGAAAGGGCAGAGCGCATATACTTCATTGGGTCGATATCAACACCAAGGTGGAGCATAAATACTGCTTCCATAGGTCTGAAGGTATTGAGTATATTAAGATAGCTTTCGTCAAGATGCTCGGCTCCAACAGTATCAAAGAAGAAATCGCGAGCACCTCCGCAACCGACTACTATATCGCTTTCAATAACATCGCCATTTTCAAGACGAATGCCCTTAGCAATCTTATTCTCAACGATAACCTTATCAACGACCGTATTATAATGAATCTCTCCGCCGTGGGAGATAATATAATCAGCCAGAGCTTCGGGGATCTTTTGACAACCGCCGTTGACATAGCAAAATCCAGGATAATATTTTTTACCATTCTTATAAAGTGGAATTCTCTTATCGAAGGCAGTTTCAAAGTTAGTAAATATGACTGCAAGCCCCTGTGATTCAGACGGATCTGCGCAGAAATCAGCTAAGATACCTGTGTAAAGAGTTCTGATCTTCTCACTTTTGAAGAAATGCTTTGTGAACTCGTCAGCATTCATATTCAAATATTTTTTTATCTTAAGACCAGCCAAAAGGAACTTGATCTTATTAATACCGGTTTGAGGAAGAGTAGAGAGATATCTGAGATGCATTACATCATCGTATACCTTATAATACTCGTCAATACCCTTGGCATCCTCGGGAAAGAGCTCCTTGAGGCGTTCACGTCTCCAATAGGGACCCTTGTAGTCCTTGGGAGTAACCATTTCGTAATCCGGCATAATTATATCTCTGTCGGCACGAACGGTATCGAGATGGATGCCGAGCTCCGCAAGGAATTCGTATATTGGCTCGCCCTCGAGCATATCGCCAATGAGAAGGGGACCTTGCTCAAATTTGTAGCCATCGTGCTCTAAAAGGGCTACAACGCCACCCGGTGCGGCATTTTTATCGAAAATAATGACTTGATGACCGTCGCGTGCAGCCATCGCTCCAAAGGTAAGTCCGCCAAGACCAGCACCTATAATAGCTATTTTCATTTTGATTCCGCGTCCTTTTTCTGTTTTCTCTTTTCTTCAAGCTGTCTTACTACCTCGGCGTGAGACTCCTTCGTGATAGGATATTTAATGAGAAGAGGTACGCAAATAAGAAGGAAGATAGCAGGAACAAGAGCAAAGAGTACTCTGATACCCCAAAGTGCGCTTTCAGGCTGATTCTGAACGCCAAGTGAGGCATCGTAATGCGTCAAGCTCAAGGTTACGTTAGTGATGAGGGAAGCAAGAGCAGCAGTTACCTTCGTAGCAGTAGCCTGCATACCGTAGTAAACACCCTCACGGCGCTCACCGGTCACAAGCTCGTCATATTCAATAACGTCCGGGATCATTGAGTGAGGGCATACCCATTGTGCGGAGAAGCCCATACCTGCAATAGCGGCAAGAATATAGATCCAAATACCGCAATCCTGAGGAAGGAAGAATACGAAGATAAGTGCAACAGATGCGATAGTCAAGCCGAGTGCATAGGTCTTTGCCTTGCCTATCTTATTGGAAATGATACCGCAGGGAACAAGGAATATACCAAGCACAACAAGCATTGCGATCATTATCAGTGTTCCCATAATACCCTCTATTTTGAGATAGGAGTCTATGTAATATCCGAGCATACTCGTTACCATTGTAAAGCTTACGCTCATAATCATCGTAACGATAAGATAGCTAATAAAAGGCTTATTTTTAAGTGTTGTGAGAATAGCTTTCATTGGTGGCATTTGAGGGGGCTTATCCTCAACAGCAGGAGTATACTTAAGGAAGAGACCGGGGATAAGGATAGCAATACCCGCAAGAATACCAACAACCAATGATACAGCACTCCAGCCTTGCTGGAGAGTCATAGAAAACATTTCTGCGATCATACCGGGGAGCATAAGTGAAGTAGCAGCACCGGCGAGATAACCTATAACGCTGAAGATCATTCTATAGGTCGTTAGCGAGGTTCTTTCATCGTAATCGTCGGTGATCTCAGCAGTCATAGCAGAATATGCTGTATTTGTGAGTGTGTGGAATGTATCAAATACAATGAAAGTAATGATAATGAGGAAAAAGTCAAGCCAATCATTGCCCTTTGATACGGGAAGTGAAAACATAATCCAGAAGAAAAGTGCAAAGGGAAGGGCGCCAAAAATAAGATACGGACGGCGTTTACCCCATCTCGATTTGGTTTTATCTTCAAGGTAGCCAAAGAGTACGTCGTTAGCGAGGTCCCAGGTGATCTTACCGATAAGCATAGCAAGACCGATGACCCAAGGATTAATGAGAACGGAATCCGTATAATACTTATTCTGACCAAACTGAAGTATTGCAGTAACAACTGCCATACCGAAGTCGCCAACCGCGTATTTGAGCTTCGTGGCGACGGATAATTTCTTTCTAGACATAATTCTGTCTCCTTTGTGAAAAAATGGTTTATTTTCATAAACAAAATAATTCTACCACACAAAATGTTGACTTGTCAACAATAATACATTGGTTATATTGCACAAAAATACAAAATTTGCACACAAATCTGTGAAAAGTAGGAGATCAGTCTTTATTATAACGTTGTTGATATGCTCCAAAAATCAAAAAGTATTTAAAATATTTTTTAAATACATATTGACAAGCTTCAAAATTTTTGATATAATCTATTTAAAGAAAATTTGAAATAGGGGGTAGTATGAGCGAATACAACTTGTTTAAGGTGCTTGCCGATGAGCAGAGAAGAGCAATTCTCGTAATGCTCAAAGGTGGCAGAATGAGTGCAGGCGAAATATCAGAAGCGCTTAATATCACACCTGCGGCGCTTTCATATCATTTAAAGCAACTCAAGGGTGCAGATCTTGTGATGGAATACAAGCACAAGAACTTTATTTACTATGAGATCAATGCCACGGTCTTTCAGGAATTGATTTTATGGATTCAACAGTTTGGAGGTAATAAAAAATGAAAATACTCAGCCTTATTTTTGCAATTCTTACGTTGGTGTCATCACTTGTAGCAATTTTTATCTTACCGGATACAGTAGCGGTACACTTTAATCAGTACGGTGAAGTAGATAGATGGGGGTCAAAATATGAAATACTGATTTTGCCTGCAATACTGATATTAGCATATATCGTTTTTGAATTGGTAATTCGAAATTACTCAAAAAAGATAGCAAGCAGCGCCGATGAAAAAGAAACAGCAGATGCTAACAGCAATATTAGAGTAATGAATATTATATTACCAATCATCACCGGATTTATGATGATGTTTAATATCGCGTTTTTATACTCGACGTACAAGCAAACCGTGAACGCTGATATAGTCGAAATCGATGTAATGAAATACGTGAGTATGCTTATGTCACTCTTAATAATTATTGTTGGCAACTATATGCCTAAAACAAGAAAGAACAGTAATGTTGGCTTCCGTCTGCCCTGGACGCGTTATAATGATGTTACCTGGAACAAATCAAACCGCTTTGCCGCATATGCAATGATGATCGCGGGAGGAATTTCTCTCATCGGAAGTATTATTTTGGGCGGAACTACAGCTATAAATGTTATGTTGATTAGTATTTTATCTGCAATCGTTATTATGACTCTCTATGCTTACTTTATTTATAAAAAGGAGAAGGATAATGAGGGAAATTATCAAGAATAATTTAAAATTTCTTGTTTTTCTTACTATATTCGGACTTGTGGGCGGGTATTTTACTGCACTGTATTCGATAGAGACTTTAAGTAACGAAATGCTTGAAGATGCAATATCTCAGGTCGGAAGTGTTGATACACTTATAATAGTAACCACCTTACAATCCCTTGGTTATGCTTTGATACTTGGAATTATTGGTAAGGTCCTTGCAAAGAAAATCGGACTATGGCGCGACGTAGAGTTCAATAAAAAGGGAAATATTGAATTGATCTTAGTAACCCTTGTCGGAGGTACAGCATTCATTTTATTTGATGTTTTTATCTTTGGAAGCTTCTCGGAAGTGATAAAAAACAGCTATGCGATAAAACCAACTTTAGAATATATAATTGCATCCGTGACTTACGGCGCTGTAATTGAAGAGGTTATGTTGCGTTTGTTCTTTATGACCTTAATTGCACTTATAATTCAGAAGCTTGCAAAAAAAGAATCGATGAACAATAGTATTCTAATTATAGCAAATATTATTGCGGCTATGCTTTTTGCGGCAGGTCATCTGCCTGCAACTGTTTCCACGATTGGAACAACTCCTATGATTCTTATACGCTGTTTTGTAATGAACGGCGGATTTGGTTTACTGTTTGGTAGGTTATACAGAAAATACGGTATACACTATGCAATGTTAGCCCACGGCGGTTTGCATATTGTTTCAAAGCTTATTTGGATATTGTTTATTTAGATAATAAAAGCCCTCGCGGTTGATCCGCGAGGGCAGTTTTTAATATTGGCAATTTATTATTTGCTCTTAATAGCAGCCTGTGCAGCGGCAAGACGTGCGATCGGCACACGGAAGGGTGAGCAGGATACGTAGTCAAGACCGATCTGATGGCAGAATTCAACGGATGTGGGGTCACCACCGTGCTCGCCGCAGATACCTACGTGAAGGTGCTCGTTAGCGGGTCTACCAAGTGTAACAGCCATATCCATAAGCTTACCAACACCTGTCTGGTCAAGCTTAGCAAAGGGATCGTTCTCGAAGATCTTTGCATCGTAGTAAGCATTGAGGAACTTACCTGCGTCATCACGAGAGAAGCCGTATGTCATCTGTGTAAGGTCGTTTGTACCGAAGCAGAAGAAGTCAGCGTTTCTTGCGATCTCGTCAGCGGTGAGACAAGCTCTGGGGATCTCGATCATTGTACCAACCTCGTAGTCAAGCTCAACGCCTGCAGCAGCGATCTCTGCATCAGCAGTAGCAACAACTACGCTCTTTACATACTTAAGCTCCTTAACGTCGCCTACAAGAGGAATCATGATCTCGGGTCTTACAGTCCATTCGGGATGGGACTTCTTAACGTTGATAGCTGCACGAATTACAGCAGCTGTCTGCATCTTTGCAATCTCAGGATATGTGACTGCAAGACGGCATCCACGGTGACCCATCATGGGGTTGAACTCGTGGAGAGAAGAGATGATAGCCTTGATCTCTTCAACTGTCTTACCCTGTGCTCTTGCAAGAAGAGCGATGTCTTCTTCAGTTGTGGGTACGAACTCGTGAAGCGGGGGGTCAAGGAATCTTATGCAAACGGGGTTACCTTCAAGAGCTACGTAGAGCTGCTCGAAGTCTGCCTGCTGGTAGGGAAGGATCTTTGCAAGAGCAACTTCTCTTTCTTCAGCAGTGTTAGAGCAGATCATTTCGCGGAATGCAGCAATTCTGTCTGCCTCGAAGAACATATGCTCTGTACGGCAAAGACCGATACCCTCTGCGCCAAGCTCACGAGCCTTCCTTGCATCTGTAGGAGTATCAGCATTTGTTCTTACCTTAAGTGTACGGAACTCATCTGCCCAGCCCATGATCGTGCCGAAGTTACCGGAGATCTCTGCGTCAACTGTGGGGATGATGCCGTCGTAGATGTTACCGGTGGAACCGTCAATGGAGATATAGTCGCCCTCAACGTATGTCTTACCTGCAAGTGTGAACTTCTTGTTTTCTTCGTCCATATTGATGTCACCGCAGCCGGATACGCAGCACTTACCCATACCACGTGCAACAACTGCTGCGTGAGATGTCATACCGCCACGAACTGTGAGGATACCCTGAGCTGCCTTCATACCAGTGATATCTTCGGGAGATGTCTCAAGACGAACAAGAACTACCTTCTTACCTGCGTTGTTCCAAGCCTCAGCATCCTCAGCAGAGAATACTACCTGACCGCAAGCAGCGCCGGGAGAAGCACCAAGACCTCTACCCATAGGAGTAGCTGCCTTAAGAGCCTTAGCGTTGAACTGGGGATGAAGAAGTGTATCAAGGTTTCTGGGGTCGATCATAAGAACTGCTTCTTCCTTTGTCTTGTGACCTTCTTCAACAAGGTCAACGGCGATCTGAAGAGCTGCCTGTGCAGTTCTCTTACCGTTACGAGTCTGAAGCATATAAAGCTTTTCATTTTCAATTGTGAATTCCATATCCTGCATATCGTGATAGTGGTTCTCAAGGATCTCACAAACCTTCTTGAACTGGTCGAATGCAGCGGGGAACTTATTAGCCATTTCAGCAATGGGCATAGGTGTACGAACACCTGCAACTACGTCCTCACCCTGTGCATTTGTAAGGAACTCACCCATAAGCTTCTTTTCACCTGTAGCAGGGTCACGTGTGAATGCAACACCAGTACCGCAATCTTCACCCATATTACCGAATGCCATTGCCTGTACGTTTACTGCTGTACCCCAAGAATAGGGAATATCATTATCACGACGGTATACATTAGCACGGGGGTTGTCCCAAGAACGGAATACTGCCTTAACAGCTCCCATAAGCTGTTCCTTAGGATCGGAGGGGAAGTCCTGACCGATCTTTGCCTTGTATTCAGCCTTGAACTGGTTTGCAAGCTCCTTAAGATCGTCAGCAGTAAGCTCAACGTCAAGCTTTACGCCCTTTTCTTCCTTCATCTTATCGATGAGCTCTTCAAAGTACTTCTTACCAACTTCCATAACGACGTCGGAGTACATCTGAATAAATCTTCTATAGCAGTCGTATGCCCAACGAGCATTGCCGGACTTTTTAGCCATAACTTCAACAACCTCTTCGTTAAGACCGAGGTTAAGGATTGTATCCATCATACCGGGCATGGATGCACGAGCACCGGAACGAACGGAAACGAGAAGGGGATTCTCAAGATCACCGAACTTCTTGCCTGTGATGCCTTCCATCTTTGTGATGTACTCATTGATCTCAGCCTGAATCTCGGGGTTGATCTGACGGCCATCCTCATAATACTGAGTACAAGCCTCTGTAGAAATTGTGAAGCCCTGGGGAACGGGAAGACCGATATTGGTCATTTCAGCGAGGTTCGCACCCTTACCGCCGAGGATCTCACGCATGGTTGCATTACCCTCTGTAAAGAGGTAACAATACTTCTTTGCCATTTTTGATTCCTCCAAAAATAAAATATAAAAATGTTTTTTATAAGCGATGTGACTTGTCTGCTACAAGCAAGACAATAAGGCATACAAATCGTATGCCAAGCGATGAATACGCTTATTCCACCCGACATTATAACACAAATTCTTTGATTTGAACATACTTTTTTTATATTTTTATTGTTAAAATTGTAAACATTTTGTTAACAAACGGCTTTTTCCTGCTTTGTGGTAGTATATTTTCAAAAATGCTTTGACAAATTTAAATCTTTATGATATAATATATCGTCTAAATATCAATGAAGGAGGAGCTTATGGTTAAGATCACTTGCGTAGATAGAAATTCTCGGGCTGCAATGGCCGGAATAAAAGAAAATGACCTGCTTATTTCGATCAATGACAGAGAAATAAACGATGTGCTTGACTACAGATTTCATCTTGCTAACAAGCATTTGGATATTTGCGTAGAACGAAACGGCGAGACCGTTCATTTTAATATCGTTAAGCAAGAATACGATGATATCGGTCTTGATTTCGAGACTCCTCTGATGGATAAGAAGCATTCGTGTGAGAATAAATGCATTTTTTGCTTCATCGACCAGTTGCCGAAGGGGCTTAGAAAATCTCTTTATTTCAAGGACGACGACAGCAGGCTTTCTTTTTTACACGGTAACTACATTACGCTAACAAACCTTGATGATAAGGATATTGACAGGATCATTGAAATGCACATTTCTCCCGTTAATGTTTCTGTTCACACTACAAATCCGGAGCTGCGTGTTAAAATGATGAAAAATAAGCGCTCTGGTGAGGTATTGAAATATCTAAAGCGATTTGCGGATGCGGGAATCCACATATGTGCACAGATCGTGCTTTGTAAGGGTATAAACGACGGTGCAGAGCTCCAGCGCTCTATGGAGGATCTCGTTTCTTATTTCCCGGCACTGCAGAGCGTTTCGGTTGTACCTGCGGGCAAAACGAGGTTCCGTGATAATCTTTATCAGCTTGAAAGCTTTTCAAAGCAAGATTGTATTAATGTTATCAGTCAGGTGGAAGCCTTTGCGGATAAATGCCTTGAGTCGACAGGTTCAAGACTCTTTTTCTGCGCGGATGAATTCTATATAAAGGCAGAGCTTCCTTTACACGATGAGGATTATTACGAGGGTTATGCACAAATTGAAAACGGTGTTGGAATGCTGACCTCACTTTTGACCGAATTCGGCGTTGAGGAAGAATACATTGACGAATATTTAGTTGATTTCAAAAAACCTCGTAAGATCAGTGTTGTGACGGGTATGGCAGCCAAGGATCAGATCACCGATATGTGCAAGCGCCTGAGCGCAAGCATAGACGGTCTTGAGATTGCGGTACACCCCATTGTAAACGACTTTTTCGGGCACGAGATAACAGTATCGGGGCTATTGACCGGAGCCGATATTTACAACCAGCTCAAGGATACAGAGCTTTTTGATGAGCTTATTCTTCCGCCTAACGTTCTTCGTTCGGAGGGTGATCTCTTCCTTTGCGGAATGAGCATCACTGAGCTATCAGAAAAATTGAAAGTAAAGATAAGACTGTCAAGCAACGACGGTGCGGGCTTTATCCGCGCTATGCTTGGTATAGAGTAAGGAGGTATAAAATGGCAAAACCTATTGTTGCTATTGTCGGCAGACCAAACGTCGGCAAGAGCACGTTGTTTAATAAATTGATAGGTGAGCGCCGTTCGATCGTCGAGGACACTCCAGGTGTCACAAGAGACAGAATATACGGCGAGACCGAATGGTGTGGAAAAAAGCTCGTTGTCATTGATACGGGCGGAATAGAACCCAAAACAAATGATATCATTTTAAAACAGATGCGTTTTCAAGCACAAATAGCTATCGATACTGCTGACGTAATCGTTTTTATGTGTGACGTTCGTACGGGTCTTACTGCAGATGACAGGGATATTGCAACTATGCTTAAGAAAAGCGGCAAGCCAATAGTTCCTTGCGTTAACAAGTGCGACAGCGTTGGTCACGTACCCTTTGAATTTTATGAATTCTATGAGCTGGGCTTTGAGCTTGATCCCGTTGCGGTTTCTTCAATTCACGGAACCGGAAGCGGTGATCTTCTTGATGCCGTGATCGAAGCTTTGCCCGAGGAGGCAGAGTTTGACGAGGAAGAGGATGACTCTATCAAGGTAGCTGTGATCGGTAAGCCCAATGCCGGTAAATCCTCAATCATCAACAGATTTATCGGTCAGGAAAGGCTTATTGTTTCAAACATTGCCGGAACGACACGTGATGCTGTGGATACCGTGGTCGAGAATGAATATGGAAAATTCACATTTATTGATACTGCAGGAATCAGACGTTCTTCAAAGATAAATGATAAGATCGAAAAATACAGCGTGCTCCGTGCACACATGGCGGTCGAAAGAGCTGACGTATGTCTTATTCTTATCGATGCAAATGAAGGCATAACCGAGCAGGATGAAAAAATTGCCGGTATTGCTCACGAAGCAGGAAAGGCATCCATCGTTATCGTTAACAAGTGGGATTCAATTGAGAAGAATAACAGCACAGTTAATGAATTTACTCGTGATATAAACACATCTCTTGCGTATATGTCATATGCGCCCATACTTTTTGTTTCTGCAAAGACAGGACAGAGAGTTCGTGAAATATACAAGCATATTCAGTACGTCTACAATCAAACTAACACGAGAATACCCACAGGTATGCTTAACGACGTATTGGGTGAGGCAACGATGAGAGTTCAGCCTCCTTCCGACAAGGGAAGAAGACTCAAGATCTACTATATGACACAGGTCAGCGTTGCGCCCCCCACCTTTGTTATTTTCTGTAATGACGTTGAGCTTTTCCATTTCTCATACAGACGCTACATTGAAAACTGTATAAGAGAGACCTTTGGCTTCAAGGGCACACCCATTCACATCATTATTAGAGCGAAGGGAGATGAGGCTTAATGTTTATTGACAAGATACAGATATATATCAAAGCCGGAGACGGAGGCAACGGTGCTATTTCATTCAGAAGAGAGAAGTACGTTGCTAAAGGCGGTCCCGATGGAGGAGACGGAGGTCACGGCGGAAATATCGTATTCCGCATAGACGAGGGCTCTAACACCTTGCTTGCTTTTCGTTATAAAAGAAAATTTATTGCAGGAAACGGCGGTAATGGTAAGGGGGCAAAGTTCCACGGTGCAACTGCCGAAGATCTTGTAATTATGGTGCCTCGCGGTACACTTATAAAGGATGC
Organism: uncultured Clostridia bacterium; assembly: GCA_937884385.1. Classification (GTDB taxonomy): domain Bacteria; phylum Bacillota; class Clostridia; order Oscillospirales; family CAG-272; genus RGIG4608. Next base: position 11,951 of record CALGCW010000322.1, read on the forward strand.
AAATACGGGCAGAATCATCAAGGATATGTCCGATGACGCTGACTTTATATGTTGCAAGGGCGGCAGAGGAGGATGGGGAAACAAGCATTTTGCAACCCCAACAAGACAGGTTCCAAATTTTGCAAAAAATGGTACGAAGGGAGAAGAAAAGGAGGTCATCCTTGAGCTCAAGATGCTTGCTGACGTCGGTATCATAGGTTATCCGAGCGTTGGTAAATCATCCATACTTTCAAGAATCAGTGCCGCCAAGCCCAAGATCGCGGATTACCATTTTACAACCCTTTCTCCAAACCTTGGAGTTGTTTCAACAGGCGGTGAAAGCGGTTTTATTGCCGCTGATATCCCCGGTCTTATCGAGGGCGCTGCCGACGGTGCCGGTCTCGGACACGCATTCCTGCGTCACATTGACCGCTGCAGACTTCTTTGGCACGTTGTTGACATTTCCTGCTTTGAGGGAAGAGACCCTATTGACGATATCATCAAGATCAACACGGAGCTTGAGAGGTATAGCCCCGAGCTTGCTGAAAGAAAACAGATCATAGTTGCCAACAAGACCGATGCCCTTGACCCCGAGATCGTTGACATTAAGAGTTTTGAAGCTTACGTGAAGGAAAACGGTTGGGAGCTTATGTACGTTTCTGCTGCAACGGGAGAGGGTCTTAACGAGCTTATTCTTCGTTCCGCGGAGGAGCTTAAGGATCTGCCACCCATGACGGTCTATGAGGCGGAGTATGAGCCCGAGGATGCGTACGTTGGCGGCGGCAAGGAAACTTCTATCACTTATGAAGACGGAGTGTATCTGGTTGAGGGTGAATGGCTCTTCAATCTTATGGGACAGATCAACTTTTCAGACTATGAATCACTCAATTACTTCCAAAGGATATTACAGAGAAGCGGAGTTTTTGAGGAGCTTGAAAAGCACGGATGTAAGGATGGAGACACCGTTTCCATATATGATTTCGAATTTGACTTTGTAAAATAAGGAGGATTATTATTTATGAATATATGGCATGACATTGATCCAAAAGAAATAACTCCTGAGGAGTTTACGGTTGTTATTGAGATCCCCAAAAACTCACAGTGCAAATATGAGCTTGACAAGGAAACCGGTCTTATCAAGCTTGACAGAGTTCTATATACTTCAACGCATTATCCTGCAAACTACGGATTTATCCCGAGAACATTTGCAGACGACAAGGACCCACTTGACGTTCTCGTCCTGTTCTCGCCCGAAATATATCCTCTCACCCTTTGCAAGGTTAGACCAATCGGCGTTGTACGAATGGTTGACGGCGGAGATATCGATGATAAGATCATTGCAGTTCTTGTAAATGACCCCACTTCCAAGGACTATAATTCTGTAAACGATCTTCCTTCACATATCTTCGATGAAATAATGCACTTCTTTAAGGTATATAAGCAGCTTGAAAACAAAAAGACGGCTGTGAAATCCCTTTATGACAGAGATAAAGCAATAGAGATCATTCAGAAAGCCATCGACGACTACAAGGAAATATTCTCATAAATTAAAGGCACGGACCATCCGTGCCTTTTGTTTATTTATATTCCGAATATGATATTCCAAAGCTTTGAGCATATTTTTCTGCGAAGGAGTCTTCTTCGCAATAAACGGTGAGCTTTTTAGAGCAGCCGTCGAAAGCTCCGTATCCTATAGCTTCTACGCTTGAGGGTATGTAAACCGAGGTAAGGGCATAACATCCGTAAAACGCGAACCAATCTATTTTCGTACAGGAGGAGGGAAGGCTTACACTCTTTACCTTAGTATCTGCAAATGCGTTTTCTGCTATTTTCACTACCGGTAAACCGTTTATAGTGTTAGGAATCGTGACGCTCGTTTGCTTGCCCACATACTTTGTGATGATTACCTCACCGCCTTCTACATTAAAAACAAAATCACTTTGCGCTTCCTTATCGCCTGATTGATCTTCATTGGGTTTATTTGTAGGTGTATCATCATTTGTGACACCGTTTTGATCAGACCCATTCTCTTCATTATCAGTATCATCATCGTCTTTTTTGTTCAGATCGATAATGGAATTGATCAATTCCGACTGTTGATTTATCTTATCCCTGAGCGATTGGATCTCCGTTTGATAGTTGTTCTGTATAGTTTCTTCTATCTTGCTGTTGATCTCCTTCCCACCTATGAACACGGTGAGCAGAATAATTGCTAAAAAGAGAATTATTGACGTGACATTGATTGAATTCATAAAATTAAACCTCCGATTTTTTAATAGTTAGTAAACTATATGCTAATCGGAGGTAAAAAATGCATTATTTTATTTCGCTATTTTGATGCTCGGTCACCATAAATGCTTCAAGCGAAGTTGCATCCGCTGAGTTAACGCTTCTGAAATAGAATGTGTCTTCGTCCTGTACTCTGTAAACCTTGATGGTCTCATTGTAAAGCGAGCCTTTAATAAATGACATCATCAGCTCCTTGATGCGGAACGCCTCGGGACAGGGTAGAAAGTCAATCAGCATATTTGGATAATGAGTATTATTCATATGCATATTATAATCTATATCGCTATAGACGATCCTTCTGTCGCCAACGAATTGAAGCTCCTTGTCTGCAGGATACTTGATCTTTCTTGGCATGGAGATGTCTATTGACGGTTCGTCAACAAAGTTATTCTCGAATTTTGTTACGGGGAGAAGCTTATGCTCAACGGTATCGACCAAGCACCAGTTGGTAAGCGCGTCTGCAATAACCTTCTCACCTCTTCTTACTCTGAAGCTTCTGTAAAAGGTAAATCCCCTTGATTCAACTCCCGTCCAAGTCTCAACAGTTATGTTCTCATAAGCATATGCGGGCTCATAAAAGCGCATATATACCTTTGAGAGTATAAATGCCTGATGTAAAACGTCCCTTATATATTCAAGATTAGGATACATAGTCTGAATATGTTTATTTGTGGTTTCCTGCATAAGTGTGAGAAGTGCAGATGGGGTTATTTCTCTATTTGCATTGGTATCGTGCCAACGGATATTATATTCTGTAATAAACTTCATTCTTGCCTCCAACAATAGTAGAATAACATTTAAACAGGATCATTTTATACCAAAAGCAAGAATAAATCAATACAAAAATGTAAATTAATATCAAGAATTATTGAGTTTGTGCAGGCGGAGTCAAGCCAAAGCTTACCGCGATAGCAGAATCCACCTTATTCATCAAAGCATCGTCGAGATGCCCCATTTTTTCTTTCAATCGCTGTTTATCGAGAGTGCGGATCTGTTCAAGAAGGATCACGGAATCCTTTGCAAGGCCTACTTGCGTTGCGTTAAGATCTATGTGCGTAGGCAGGTTCGTTTTCGTCATTTTTGAAGTGATAGCCGCAGCAATTACTGTGGGACTATATCTGTTTCCAACGTCATTTTGAACTATTAAAACCGGACGAAGTCCGCCTTGCTCTGAGCCGACGACGGGACTTAAGTCCGCATAAAAAATATCTCCTCTTTTAACACTCATATCTATCCTCCCGTATATGATAAGAAATCAGTCTTATCCTCGTACAGGTATATTTTTGACTCACAAGTGTGATATTTAATCATCGTGCGTTAAAAATATAAAGGGAATTATGCGCAAATAAAACTGTTATTCACAGTATATTATTTTGCAAAAAATGTGTTAATTAGAGGAGATATGTAATTAAAAGTCGAAAACTACTTTTCCGTCCTGAAGCTTGAGAAATGCATCGAATTTCTTTCCATTCTTAGAGGTGAATCCTTGAATTTTCGACGTTTTGCCCGTAGTAAGGAGCATTTGAACGTTTGATTTGGATATGGAACGGCCGAGAATGTAACCGCCGATAGAGAATTTGCATCCGTTATCTCTGTAATTTGAGCATCCATAGCCGAATTTGATTCTCTTAACCTTTCCACCGCAAAGAGGGCAGTCACCGATAACATCGCCAAGGAAGCCTATATCTGTATCGAGCTCGATAGGGGTATCCTTAGATGAGAATATTTCGGAAAGCTCGTTTTGAGTAAGCTCGACGGCTTCCTCAATTGCCATTTTGCCGTGATATACCTTTTTGAGTGCTTGACCGAGTTGGCTCGTCTTGTATTTATCCATATTGATATTCATCCTTATCAAGGACTCGATCAAAAATATGCCACCCGGAAGTATTGTGTATACATCTTTATTTAGATTAATATACTGACTGTTTCGGGCATTGTCTATAATTCCTGTTCTTGTTGCTTCCGTTCCGAGCTCAAGACCTTCAAATATAGCCTTGTAGTCCTCGGAGTCGTCAGTGTTATAAGAATCATCAGCGGCGGACTTTTCTTCCTGAGCCGCTTTATCTTCCTTAAAGGGATTTTTCAAGTAATTGTTTAATGTTTCAATTGTATAATGCCTTGGGGGAGCAGTCTCCTTTTCAAGAGGCTTAAAGTTAATATTGACTATGTCTCCCTTAGCAAGCTTCGGGAGTATTTTATCCTTTTGGGTATAGTCGTCATATTTCGTCCAACCCTTTTGAACTATTACTGTTCCCTTGATAGAGAATTCCTCATATTCGCCGACCTTGATGGTAATCTCGCTTCGCTCAACTATACATTCTTCTGCGCAGAATACAGCAACAAAGCGTCTGAAAACTGTTGAATAGACCTTCATTTCATCGGGCGAAAGCTTACCTGCATCGGGGATCTTATACGTTGGGGTCAAGGCAGAGTGCGATTCAATCTTTGAATCGTCAAATATCTTTTTTGAGAACTTGAATTCAACCGGATAACCGAGCTTTTTACAGTTTTCAAGAATAGTTTTGACCTTGCCTTGCTCACTTGTCGCAAGGTATTCGGAGTTTGTTCTCGGATAAGTAAGATATCCGTTTTCGTAAAGTTTTTGGATAATATCAAGGCTCTGCTTCATCGACATCTTATATTTCTTACCCAAAACGTTTTGAAGCTTGGAAAGGGAATAAAGCTTACCGGGGTGTAGCGTATCCTTCTTTTTCTTTACGCTTGTGACTACAGCCTGTGATTCATTATATTTTTTACAAAGCTCTTGTGCCATATTGAGCTCGGTCTTAGCGAATTTCTGCTTTCCGTTAAGCTCGATAATTTCACCGTTGGTTTCTTCCTTGCTGCCTATTATGTAGTAGGTTTCGGGAATAAAGTTTTTTATCGCCATATCGCGATCGTAGATAGCTTTGACGATGGGGATGATAACTCGTCCGACTCTTAAAAATGAACCTGTTTTGAGTGTAGCATATCTCGTGAGGTTAACGCCGTAAAGCCAATCTATGTACGTTCTTGCAAAGCCTTCGTTAGCAAGATTGTCATATTCCTCATCGAGTTTCATTTCGGTGAGAGCTTTAGCCACGGTCTGCGGTGTTTGGTCGGGCAACCAGAGCCTTTTTACGGTCTTGGGAGTCTGGAGAGCATTTTGGATACACAAGCGCACGATGATCTCACCTTCGCGGTCTGCGTCGCCTGCATTTACTATTGTGTCAACATCGGGTCTGTTGCAGAGCTGCTTGATTAGATTAAACTGCCTTACGATGCCGGGGTCGGTTTGTTTATTAGCGTCTTTTTTCAGCTCAAAGTCAAATCTTTGAGGGAAGCAGGGAAGATTTTGCATAGTCCATCTTGTGCTTCCATCCGGAGAAGGGTTATAATGCTCAATATCCGCAAGTGAAAACAAGTGACCGAATGCCCAGGTAATTATATATCCGTTACCTTCAAGATACCCGTTTCTGTTATTCATTTTTCCAATGCCTGCCGCAATATTTCTGCCAAGGCTTGGCTTTTCAGCAATGATCAGTATCATAAAGCTTCTCCTTTCTTCAAAATCTTATTAATTATACCTCATTTATTTCAGAATGTCAAGAAACAAATCGTACAAATGCTATTGCAAACTTAAGAAGGTTATGATATAATCATCTTAACTTATATAAACGGAGGTTTATTATGGCAGGAATTCTTAAAGGTTTTCTTATTTTCTTATTAGCAGCTATACTCATTTTTCTGTTTATTCAACTTTTCTATCTTCCAAAATACCTTATTGAGGAGCACAAGGTCGTTATTTCCAACGAAACCAGTGACGAGCTTACGATAATGAGCACCAACGTCAGATGCTATGCCCCCGACGATCTTTTTCAAAAAAGCTGGTTCTACCGTGCGCATCTCCTGATAGAAGACGTCAATACCGTAAAGCCCGATATAATTGGCTTTCAGGAAGTTACTTTTATGCACTATGATTATTTAAAGGGTGCTATGCCGGATTATGACTCTGAGATAGCATATCGAGATGACTTTATTTTAAGCGAGGGTTGTCCTATCTTCTATAGGACGGACAAGTTTACAAAGCTTGACAGCGGAATGTTCTGGCTCAGCGATACACCGGATGTTATGAGCAAGGATTGGGGTGCAGCACACTACAGAATTGCTCAGTACGTAATTCTTAAGGATATTAGTACCGGTAAGGAATTCATTGTATTTAACACGCACCTTGACCACGTTAGCGACGAAGCAAGAATAAACGGCATCAAAGTGGTTCTTGAAAAGATCAAGGAGTTTGGTGATCTTCCCGCTTTTCTTATGGGTGATCTGAATGCCGAGCCCGACAGTGAAACTATCATTTCAACCCACGATTCCTTTGATGATGCTCATAATATTGCACAGGTTGCCGATGAGGGCGCAACATACCACAAATGGGGCACGCGACTTGACAAGGAACGTATTGACTACATTATGATAAGCAAGGGAAGTTCCACCGTCTCGGAGTACCGAATTCTTGACAATTCTCATGACGGTGTTTATTCGAGTGACCACTCATCCATATATATAAAAGTGAAACTGAAATAACTGATGAAGCTCTCCGTTTTCGGAGAGCTTTTTTAATGTAATTTTTCATTATTTATTGACATTTTTTAAATAATATTGTATAATAATAAGATGAAAAATTAGTATTATGGAGAAATATGTTTTGAAAACGAAATTTTTACCCCAAGAGGAGCTTCAAAAACAGTATTCATATATAAATGAGATCAAAGCCTCGAACGATAAGTTCGCCCTTGATCACGGATTCAGAAGGGGCGCATTCATCATGACATTCGGCTGTCAGCAGAATGAGGCGGACAGCGAAAAGATTGCCGGAATTGCCTCTGCAATGGGCTATGAAATACTTAATTCACCCGAGGATGCTTATCTCATCGTTGTGAACACCTGTGCTATCAGAGAGCACGCCGAGCTTAAGGCTTTATCCATTATCGGACAATACAAGCATATAAAGAATAAAAATCCCGAGCTTGTTATAGCGGTATGCGGATGTATGGTAACACAGGTGCACCGTATCAACGATATCAAATTCAAGTATCCTTACGTTGATTTTGTGTTTTCGACCGCTGCTATCCACCGTTTACCCGAATTGCTTTCCGAAAAGCTTCGAAAAGGAAAACGAATATATTGCAACGACGACGATTATTGCGTTGCGGAGGGATTTCCGATCCGACGTGAGAGCAATTACCGCGCTTGGGTATCCATTATGTACGGCTGCAATAACTTTTGCACTTATTGTATAGTGCCGTACGTAAGAGGTAGAGAAAGAAGCCGCAATAAGGAAGAGATAATCGCAGAGGTCAAACAGCTCGTAAGCGATGGATATAAGGACATAACCTTGCTTGGTCAAAACGTAAACTCTTATGGCAAGGATATGGGCGCTGACTATGATTTCGCTGATCTTCTTGATGAGCTTGCTCAGATAGAGGGCGAATATAAACTTCATTTTATGACGAGCCATCCAAAGGATGCGACAAAAAAGCTTATTGACGTTATTGCAAGGAATGACAGAATTGCAAAGCAGTTCCATCTTCCGCTTCAATCCGGCAGTGACCGTATTCTCAAATCGATGAACAGGCATTATCAAATGGACAAGTATCTCGAAACGGTCGATTATATGAGAGAAAAAATGCCCGACGTAGTTATCACAAGTGATATTATAGTCGGTTTTCCCGGTGAGACCGAAGAGGACTTTCAAGCAACGCTTGATGCGCTGAGCAGAGTGCGATACGATATGCTCTATTCGTTTATTTATTCACCCAGAAAAGGCACTCCTGCCGCAGAATTTGAGTGCCAGGTTCCAAGCGAAGTTCAAAGCGAACGCTTTGGCAGGTTGCTTGAGCTTCAAAATACAATTGCTTATGAAATAAATCAAAAGCATCTCGGGCAAACTATTAACACATTATGTGACGGTCCGAGCAAGAACAACCCCGACGTAATGTGCGGAAGGACCGAAGGAAATAAGATTGTTTTATTCAAAGCAGGTCCTGAAAAGATTGGAAAATTCGTTAACGTTAAAATAACAAAATGCGAGACCTTTGCCCTAATTGGCGAGCTCGTTGAATAAGGAGATAATATGGAAATTTTTGAACTTGCAAAGCTTCTTGGCGAAGCCATTGCACAAGACAAGAGATACCTTGAATTTGAGGAAGCGAAAAAGGCATATGAAAACGATGCGGAGCTTCAGAATGCTCTTAGGGAATACGAGGTACAGCAGCAAGCCCTTCAATCAGAGATGATCAAGGATGAAAAGGATTCATTAACCATCGATGCGGTAAACGAAAGAATCAATCAGCTCTATGATTTTATCGTATCAAACAACTCTTTTGTCCGTCTTAATCAGCTTCAGTATGAAATAAACGAACTTATGAATGAAGTAAACAACAGAATCACCTGTGCGATCACGGGTGAGGATCCCGCGTCAGCTTGTACGCACAATTGCGCTACCTGTCGCTCGCAGTGCCACTAAGCTAATCTTGAGAAAAGGAGGAGATCACTATGACTCCGATGATGGAACAATATTTTGAAATAAAGAAGAACTATAGCGATTTTCTCTTGTTTTACCGCTTGGGTGATTTTTATGAGATGTTCTTCGATGATGCGATCCTTGCATCGCGTGAGCTGGAGCTTACGCTTACCGGAAGAGATTGCGGAGAAGAGGAGCGCGCTCCTATGTGCGGAGTGCCGTTTCACAGCGCAGAGGGATATATCGGCAGATTGATAGACAAGGGCTATAAGGTCGCTATCTGCGAGCAGGTCGAAGATCCGGCCCTTGCTAAAGGTCTTGTTAAACGCGACGTTGTTCGCGTAATCACTCCCGGCACTCTAATTGAATCAAATCTTTTGAATGAACAAAGAAATAACTATCTATGCGCAATCAATTATATGCCCGAGGAAGTAGGCGTTTGCTTTGCTGACGTATCCACAGGTCAGGCGTTTGCGACGTATTTTAACGGCAAGGAAATGTATTCGAAGCTCAACACCGAGCTTTCAACCTATACTCCAAGCGAAATAATAATGAATGCATCGCTTGGTGAAATATCTCAAAATTCAGAGTTTATTAAGGATAAGCTGACTGCGCTTGTTTCCGATAATCAACGCCTCAGATTTGACTTTAATGCGTCATATGAGCTTTTGAAGAGAGATTTTGCCGAGCAAAGAAGCGAATGGGATAACAAAAAATCAGTTATTTGTGCAATCGGCGCACTTCTTAACTACATAGCCGAGATGCAGAAGACTGAGCAAACCAATATAAAATACCTGAAGATATATACAACGGGTCAGTATATGGATATTGACGTCAACTCAAGAAGAAATCTTGAGCTATGCGAAACGATGAGGACCAAGGAAAAGAGAGGCTCGCTTCTTTGGGTTCTCGACAAAACCAAAACAGCACCCGGCGCGCGTTTGCTTCGCCAATGGGTCGAACATCCCTTGCTCAAATCGTCATTGATCCACAAAAGACAGGATGCGGTTGAGGAGCTTTTCAAAAACTTCATCAAGAGGCAGGAGCTTGAAAATCTTCTTAACGGAGTTTTGGATCTTGAAAGACTACTTACAAAGATCATTTACGGAACTGCCAACGGCAAGGACCTGCGTGCTGTATGCTCAACTATCTCGGTATTTCCCGAGGTCAAGGCACTCATAGCCGACTGCCAAAGCGAGGAGCTCAAAAAGGTATTTGATAATTTTGATACTTTATCGGATATACATAACCTAATACAGAAATCAATTAATGAGGATGCCCCCTTTTCTGTTAGAGACGGTGGAATCATTCGTGAGGGATACAATCCCGAGGTTGATCACCTCCGTTCGATAATGAACGACGGTCACTCCTGGATCGACTCAATAACGCAGAAGGAAAGGGAAGAAACAGGCATCAAGACCCTTAAGATCAGCTATAACAAGGTCTTCGGATATTATATTGAGGTGACGAAATCACTTATTAATATGGTCCCCGACAGATATATCCGCAAGCAAACGCTTTCCAATTGCGAAAGATATATAACGCAGGAGCTTAAGGACGTTGAAGCGACCATTCTCGGCGCGGCTGATAAGGTATGCACGCTTGAGTATAATCTCTTCCAAGAAATTCGTGAGGCTATTGCCAAGGAAGGTGAAAGAATAAGAAAAACTGCTTTCCTTGTGGCAACTCTTGACGTTTACAACAGCCTTGCAGGAGTAGCTGCGAAGAACAATTACATAAAGCCCGAGATCGACGACAGCCCCGTTATCGATATCAAGGACGGCCGGCATCCCGTAGTTGAGCAATTCGTCAAGGATTCGTATTTCGTTCCCAACGACGTGTATCTCGACGTTGCGGCAAATCGTCTTATGCTTATTACAGGTCCCAATATGGCAGGTAAATCAACGTATATGAGACAGGTCGCTTTGATCGTTGTTATGGCTCAGATTGGTTCCTTCGTACCTGCAAATGATGCGAGAATAGGCATCGTTGATAAGGTATTTACCCGAGTGGGGGCTTCTGACGACCTTGCATCGGGACAGTCGACATTTATGCTTGAAATGAACGAGGTTGCTTATATTCTTCGTAATGCTACGCAACGAAGCCTTATCATTTATGATGAGGTCGGACGAGGCACATCTACCTTCGACGGAATGAGTATAGCAAGAGCGATCATTGAATATACAAACGGCAAAAAGATAGGTGCTAAAACACTTTTTGCAACTCACTATCACGAGCTGACTTCTATGGAAGACGAATTCTGCGGAATTGTCAATTATAACATTGCCGCAAAAAAACGCGGTGATAACATTATTTTCTTAAGAAAGATCATAAGAGGCTCGACCGATGACAGCTACGGTATAGAGGTTGCCAAGCTTGCAGGACTTCCCAACGAGGTCATTAAGCGAGCGAAGGAGATACTATCTACCGTTGAAAAAACCTCACGTACGCTTACAACCTCTGATAAGGATCTTTCCGAGGATCTTAATTCCAACGTAACCTTTGAGGAGCTGACAGAAAAGTCAGTAATTGAGGACATAAAGAAGCTGGACATCAATTCGATGACTCCGGTTGAAGCAATGAATCTTTTATTTGAGCTTAATAACCGTCTCAAATAGGGAAAGGATGAATTATGGCAAAGATCAACGTACTTTCTTTTGCAGTTGCTAACTTAATAGCCGCCGGTGAGGTAGTAGACAGACCTGCATCGGTTATAAAGGAATTGGTTGAAAACTCGATCGACTCCGGCGCAAAGCAGATTACGATCGAAATCAAGAATGGCGGAAGCACGTATATGAGAGTTTCCGACGACGGCTGCGGAATTGAAGCGGAGGATCTTCCAATTGCTATAAAACGTCACGCAACGAGCAAAATTAAAACATCCGATGACTTAATGAAAATATTGACGCTCGGCTTCAGAGGCGAAGCCCTTGCGGCGATAGCATCTGTATCGGATATGAGGATAATATCAAAAACACCGGACTCCACATATGGAGCGATGATTGAGTCGCACGGCGGAGACATCGTTGAATATTCAGAGCAGGCATGCAGAAACGGAACGACAGTTATCGTCGAAAATCTGTTTGCCAACATACCCGCAAGAAGAAAGTTTCTTAAACGTGATGCAACTGAAGGAAGCGCAATCGGTACGATTGTTGAAAAGATAGCTCTTTCACATCCCGAGGTCGCATTTCGCTTTATTTCCGACGGCAATATAAAGCTTGATACTCCGGGTGACGGTAAGCTTGAAAACGTTATTTACATAGTTATGGGCAAGGAAATGAAGAATGCCATGATCTACGTAAACGGAGAGCTTGAAGGAATAAAAGTCGAGGGATATATAGGTAGAAGCGACGTGGTAAAATCGAGCCGAAACTATCAAAACTTTTTTATCAACAACCGTTATATAAAAAGTAAGCTAGCAATCGCCGCAATCGAACAGGCATACACCTCGTACCTTCCTCCGGAGAAGTTTCCTTGTTGCGTTCTCAACCTGACGATCAATCCAGCAATTGTTGATATAAACGTTCATCCCACGAAGCTTGAGGTCAAATTCGCCAACGAAAAGCCCGTTTTCGAGGCAATCTATCACACTGTCAAATCTGCTCTTGAAGAGAATACGACTAGGCCGCAGATAAAAATAGGATCATCATATGATGATCACTTATCGCAAAGAATATCTGCCAAAGAGTACCGTAGCATAGCAGATGCAAGAAAGGTATCCGATTCTTTTGTGCCGATCGTAAACTCAAAAAGAGAGGATGCTCCGCAACAATTGAAATACAGTGAATCAAGCGCTGACCTTGATATAAAGCTAGCACCTTCTAATCAAGATGCGGAAGCGGCGGGCAAAATAGAATTTTATCCCGATACTCCGCAGGAAATCAAGGATGCGATCAACAAATACGCTAAGCTTACCGGAGATGAATTTAATGCTTTGCCCGTTAATGAAGTTATCCGCATCGCCGGATTAGTTAACGATAACTGTCCTCCAAGGCCTCATCACGATGATTATGATGACAATTACGAGGAAGAAAACACGTATGATACAGTACAGGCAAATGCCACAACTGTGAGTATTGATCCGGAGGAGCGCACCAGCACCGAAACTCTCGTACCGAGCTACAGAATAGTTGGAGAGGTATTTAATTCATACGTAATCGTTGAAAAAGATAATACGATGCTTATTATCGATAAGCACGCGGCTCATGAGCGTATTATTTTTGAGAAAAACAAGGCAATGATGAAGAAAAAAGAGCCCTCCTCTCAAATATTGATCGCCCCGATTGAGATTATGCTTACATCGGCTGAAATATCTGTCATAAACGACTATATGCAGGAGTTTGAAAGTCTTGGATTCAAAATTCAGGCAAAAAAATACAGCATTTTGATAAGCTCCATTCCGACAGAGCTTGCATCCTCGGATATACAAGACACAATATCAACTATGATCAACAGGATCAAGGACGGATCGGGAAATGCTCGTCTAACAAGAGATATCGTATTTGAAAAGGCACTCTACCAAGCCTCCTGCAAGGCAGCTATAAAGGCGGGAAGAGAATACGTGGACGCACATATTGAATGGATCGTCCAGCAACTTATGAATATACCCGATATTACTTTCTGTCCCCACGGCAGACCCGTGGCTATGGAGCTTACAAAAAGCAACCTTAACAGACAGTTTGAAAGAACATAACCCCGAAAGGAAATATAATGAGTAAAAATTTTGAATTAATTAAAACTGAAGGACGAGCAAGAAGAGGAGTGCTTCACACTGTTCACGGAGATATTCAAACGCCTGTGTTTATGAACGTTGGCACTTGCGCCGCCATCAAGGGCGGAGTCTCAACGATGGATCTCAGAGAGCTTAAGTGTCAAGTCGAGCTCTCAAACACATACCATCTTCACGTTCGACCCGGCGATAAGCTTATAAAGGAGATGGGCGGAATCCACAAATTCTTTAACTGGGACAAGCCTGTTCTCACAGATAGCGGTGGATTTCAGGTATTTTCTCTTGCTCCGCTGCGCAAGATAACCGAAGAGGGCGTACATTTCGCATCTCATATAGACGGTAGGAGAATATTTATGGGTCCCAAGGAAAGTATGCAGATACAATCTAATCTTGCATCCACGATCGCTATGGCATTTGACGAGTGTATTGAAAACCCTGCTGAGTATAAATACGTCGAGCAGTCCTGCGAGAGGACCGTTCGTTGGCTTGTCAGATGTAAGGCGGAGATGGAAAGACTCAATTCCTTGCCCGACACAATAAATAAAAACCAGATGCTTTTCGGAATAAACCAGGGAAGCACCTATGAGGATCTCAGAATCAAGCATATGCAGGAAATTGCCAAGCTTGATCTTGACGGATACGCTATCGGCGGTCTCGCCGTTGGTGAATCAACAGAAGATATGTACAGGATCATAGAGGTAGTTGAGCCCCATATGCCTGTAGACAAGCCAAGATATTTAATGGGAGTAGGAACCCCCTGCAATATTCTTGAAGCAGTTCATCGCGGAGTTGATTTCTTTGACTGTGTTATGCCTTCAAGAAACGCTCGACACGGTAATCTCTTCACGTGGCACGGCAGAATGAACGTTATGAACGAGCAGTATGCCAAGGATCCACGTCCGTTTGACTCGGGATGCGGCTGCCCTGCTTGCCGAAACTATAGCAGAGCATATATTCGTCATCTTATTAAAGCCAAAGAGGCACTTGGTATGCGTTTAGCGGTCATTCATAATCTGTATTTTTACAATGAACTTACAGAAAAGATACGTGAAGCACTCGACGAAGGCTATTTTGAAAGCTTTTATCAAAAATACAGAAATATACTTGGTGAAAGACTTCACGATTAATTTTTATATTTCTATTGTAATCTCAACGGATTTGTAGTATAATCATAATGTTTTGAAAGGAGTTGGCTATGAAGATCAAAGCAAGCTTATTTATAAAATCTTTTCTTTTGGCTTTTATAGCCCTTGCTCTTGTTGCGGCAATCATTATTACGAGCACGTATATTGAAAAAAGCTCCGTATCTCCCGAAGCGGCTGAAAGCACTTTGCTTATAGGACTTGTCGATAGGAATAAAGCGCTCTCGCTCATAGTGATAAATTTTGATCCCGTTAATTCGATGATCAGCTTTCTCCCTATTCCCGATAATACGCTGCTTGAAAACTCGGTCATTCTTCAGTCAATGTATGAGAATAACGATGCGAGTAAGATAGTCAACAGTATCGAAGGAATAATCGGTACCGATATAGACAGATTTGCTTTGTTTTCAACCGATGCGCTCGTCAAAGTTGTAAATGATATGGGTGAGTTCGAGTTTCTTATTCCGCATAAATTCGTTCATGACGGTCAGCTTCACTCCGGTCTTGAAAAATATATGAACGGAGAATTGGCAAAGGCAATGTTCACATATGGTGAATACGATATGAAAAAGGTGTCCATTTCCGATATAGCCGTTTCATTCGTCTATAGCTTTCTATCAAAATATGCGAGCTCATCATATTCAACAGATCTTCAAAATGCGCTGATCTCCGCGTTCGGCGATAACACTATTATTACAAATCTCAATAAGGATGAGATAGCAGGCTATTGCACGTTAATTGCAAAGTATTCTGCATATTCCCATCGTGAACTGAAAATAAAGGGAACTGTACATAACGATTCATCGTCAAGTGTATACTTTACCCCTGAAACGCTTCATTCGAACAAAAATATTTTTAAATAAAAATTTTAATCTTTTATGGCAAGCCAGCCATAAGGAGGAAAGGCAAAATTATGATCAACACTGAAAAAACAATGGACAAAATCGTTGCTTTGTGCAAAAACCGCGGCTACATTTTTCCCGGTTCAGAGATTTACGGCGGACTCGCAAATACTTGGGACTACGGTCCTCTTGGCGTAGAGCTTAAAAACAATGTTAAAAACGCTTGGTGGAAAAAATTTGTTCGTGAATCCGAATATAACGTAGGTCTTGACTGTGCTATTCTTATGAATCCAA
>CALGCW010000323.1 GCA_937884385.1 uncultured Clostridia bacterium
TAACGAGGCGGTCTTGAAAACCGTTTGCCGACAGGCACGTGGGTTCGAATCCCACTCCCTCCGCCATTAAGCCCCGATTTTCGGGGCTTTTTTAGACAAGACGATTGTACAGGAGGGACAAACCATGGGTAGAGGAACAAGATATTTGGAATCGTCTGCAACAGAAAAAGAAGATTCCTATCGTTACAGAGTGGAATGGGACGATTACATTACTGCCGATTATGATCGAAGTGAAGGGCGTATCAAAGTAGAGCCCCCTGGTGGTGGCTATCGAGAAGTGTCTGGCTTTGATAATGCATGGGATGTTTTTAATGATTACCGAGATCATCCCGATTACAAGGGCGTTAGACTTATTCAAATAGATTCTGATGGATCAGAAAGCGTTTATGCGCGCAAATAAGTAGAGTGAGGTTGCTATGAAATTTAAACTTAGTTTAAAGGATAAAGAAGTCAGCATGGAAGCTGATGTTGAAAAATTGGTTGAAAAAGGAATGGATCACAAAGCAGCCCGCCCTGACAAGAGAACGAGATATCAAATCAAGCAAGAAGAGAAAAGGAAAAATGAAGAATTAAAACACAAGCAACAACTGACATATCTTTTTATTGGAATTGGTCTATTTGTTGCGATAATCGCATTTTGCGTAATTATGTCGATATTTTTTGATTAAATAGGTTAAACGCACAGCCCCACCGCGATGGTGAGGCTGTGTTTTGCTTTACTCCTTCTCCACAAAGAGCAGGATGGTATTCATATGCCACGTCGACTTATGGACAATCTCGAAGGCGAAGTCATCGACGAGAAAGTCCACAAGAGCACTCTTGGGAACGATATACTTTCCGCTGATCTGAACGGCGAAGATGCGCTTTTGCTGAATATATGCGAGTACTGTGCTTTTGGCGTACCCCATAATGTCAGCCGCCTTGTCTGCTGTGAACGAGTCGGGAAAGTACTTCAGTCGTTTCTCAACGTGGTCTCTGAATGCATCTCGGCATTCGTCAGCCACCTTGATATAGCAGTCTGCAACCCTCACGGTATCTATCGGATAATGGTTATGCAGTACCACCGTTTGCTTCGTTGGCTTGGCGTTGAAGATCCCTACGGGTATCTCCTTGCGCCTCTCGGCTCGTTTCTTTTGCAGATACGCTTCCACATCCTCAAGCCGTATGGCATATCGGTGTGTCTTGGTCGGACGGATACGGCACGGAATGATGCCGTTCTGTAGCATCCACGCCGCTTTCCGTTTGCTGATATGAAGCATCTTGTAGAGCTGCTCCAAGGATATTTCGCCCTCTTGCGTCATCATATCAGCTCACCTCGCTCTCTCCGTCAGCAAGGAGCTTGCCGAGCTTCATACCTGCCTCACCCGTAGCGTTGGCATCAAGGTGTGAATAGATATCAGCCGTTGTGCTCATGTTGCTGTGGCCAAGGTATCTCTGAATGACCTTCATATTCACATCCAGCGACACCAGAAGCGATGCGCAGGTGTGTCGGAGGTCGTGGAATCGGATGTCTCTCAGACCGTTCTGTCGGAGAAGCGTTGGGAAGTGTGCCGTGATATAACTGGGCTTGATCAGCTCACCGAGGGGATTGACGCAGACCATGTCCGCATATTTTTTGCTGTAAGACTTGCGGAACTGCTTGCGGTATTCCTCCTGACGCTCTCGGTGTTCAAGCAGAATCTCTTTGAGCTCCGGAATCATTTTGAAGCTTCTTCGTGAGCTTTCGGTCTTCATCTCATCGCTGATCACCTGCACCATCTTCCCGTCACGGACAACTTCCAGCACCTTCTGTCCGATAAAGATCTTATCGTTTTCGAAGTCGATGTTGCTCCATGAGAGTCCGAGGGCTTCGCTACGGCGGAGACCGCAGTAGACGGCGAGTACGATGGGGATATAGATGACGTCTTCCTTGGCTTTTTCAAGAAGCACCTTGACCTCATCCACCGAGTAGAATGCGCCCACGAACTTTTTCACCTGCGGACGCTCCACTCTGTCCATGGGATTATACTCAAGGATCTCTTGGCGAATGGCGTACTCGAAGGCGGTATGAAGCAGATTGTGATAGTGAAGCACCGTCTGCTCGCTGTCACCGTCCTCGCGCAGGTAATCGTAGAAGCCGTGGATCAGTCTCGGCTTGCAATCGGCAAGGGTGATCTTTGCGTCGAAGTATTTCTTCATCTTTCCGTTGACTCGGCTCTTGTAACCGTAGTATGTTGACTCTTGGATCTTGTGCTTATGAACCTTGTCGAGCCAGTCGTTAAGGAATTCCAGAAGAGGATATTGTGTGGGATCGTCGTAGCCGTCGAGATAACGCTTGTACTGCGCTTCGAATTGATTCTTCGCCTCTCGCTCGGCTTTGTTGATAACCGACTTGGGAGAGCCCGAAGGCACGCCCATGCCTACCCATTTGGTTTTGTGTTTTTGCGTGATGGGGTCCTTGTAGCTGACCACCAGATACAGCATACCGCGCTTTTCCTGCACGCTGCCCGAGATGTCTTTATCAAGTTTCTTTGCCATATCAGCTTACCTCCTTTTGATTTTTGGCAACACAAACAATATCACAAGGAGTAGCCAAAGTCCAGTGCTGTGGGTTCGAAGTTACATTTACAACACAATTTTCTCCATTGAGTTTTCTTTCACCTCGAACGTATTCCATCAAGGATTTTTTCGAAACTCGATATTCTCGCCCGACTTTTTTTGCATAAAACTTTCCGTCGTGAATCAATTTTGAGGTAAGCTTGGTGCTGACATTCAAATATTCTGCGGCTTGTGCAAGGGTCATAGCGTCGGGATAACGGCGAGCGTCACCGCGCATGGGCTGATGAAAAGTACAATTTGCGTTCATTCCGATACCTCCTTCATTACGACTGCCATCTGACAGCTTCATCAAAACTGATAATGCCATTGATCTTTTTGACCTCATTGACACAGATACCGCGCACTCTTTCAAGTGTGGCCTGATCAATTTGCGTGTTCGCCGCGACGATATTTTGAAGAACCGTCAGCTCCACGGCGATCTTAAAGAGCAACGTACCCTGCTTTCTCGTGAAGGGATCCATTACCTTCGTCATGGAATCTGCTACCGCGTCGGGCAAAAATGACGTATCGTTTTGATTGGAAAGGAATCCGGAATAGAATTCAATCGCCTCTGCGATGAATTCACTGGTGCCGCAATTTCTTTTCTTTGCGAAGTCCACTGCCTTATCGATCGTGGACTGATGGGTGTAGAGAGAAAATCTCTGCTTGGATTCATTATTATTAATTTTCATGTTAATTACCTCGTTAAATTCGATTATATGGTTGAATTTCGGTGATCACACAATCCTTGAGCGCGGAAAAAGCCCCACCGTTCCGTAATTTTTGCGTTTTTTGAGCGCAACATCACCCAACGAACTGGAAAAGTCACACACCAAACCGCGCACAACACAATTCGGACATCTCCCGAAAGCTCGCAAAAGCTCGGTTTATCTCGTAAATCCTCGGTCGGCGTTGCCGTCCGATGTGTGTAGGCGAAAGCCGGCGGCATACGCCTTTAACCTGCTTTCCAATCGAAAACCGAATTCTCGATTTTCGACTCCGCGATCTGTGCGATACTAACAATTCGATTTTGGCGAGACTGCGAGACAACTCACGCCTGTAACGCCGTTTGTCACGCTTCTATCCTTCATGAAGAACGCCAACTGTTACAAGGTTTTTTGAGGGTTGTCACACCGTCACACGCTTTGGATTTTACTCACCGTAAATGTTTTTGACCTCTGATTTTTTGATGCACATCACGCGACGGCGGACGTTACCTCCGTACCGTTTGGTGTATGTGTTCTGACCGTTTTTGACATAGATGATGCCTTCCTCGGCAAGGGCCTTGGAGAGTGCTTGGGGCGAGATCGTAAAATTTACGCTCTGTGCCTCACAGAATTTCATCACCTGCCTGAACGCTTGCTCGAAGAATATCTCATAATATTCTTCGCTCTCGTAGCCCACGCAACCTGACATGGGATCTCCAGACGCATTCGACCGCATCAGCCACACCTCACCGCACTCGATCATCGCCATAAGCTTGCGGATGAAGAGGTGGGTAGGTCTGTCTTGCTCGGTATAATTTCCTTGTTCTTCTGCTAATTTGAGAATGATTTTTTCGAATTCCTCACGGTAGATTTCAAGGTCTACCGTCGGAAAGCAGAAGGAAAGAAATCGAATACAGTAGTCGAACCCGATGCGAAAGCACGCCACGGTGTCTGCCACTCTTGCATGAACCTTGCTCCCGATCTGCTCGCGGCATTGCAAGCGATAGCGGTCATAGGTACGTTGGAGATCTGCGACAAACTCCTTTTCGTTTGCAAGGAACGTATCGGAAAGCCAATCGGTATAAGCCGAAAGGCATCGTCGGAACACTCCGTCGCTTGCGAATTTTTGAACGTCGGAAAACAATTTCAGGTCAAGACAATTCGGATTCATTTCCAGAAAGAAGAGTCTTGCCGTGGTGGATTCTCCGATGTTCGGTGTGCTTTCAGCGGTGATGATGGCGTTGCCCCTCGGAGGGGAAGCATCCATCAGTTGCGCTTGGCTGTTCATTCTGCTTCGGCCTGCTCGGTCGCCGTAGCCTCGACAGATCACCTGCATGACCGAGCGCATGGTGGCTTCATCTCCTTTTGTGGAGGGATGATAATCGTCCACGCAGGTCAGCACGTCCTTCAGCGCGTTGCTGTTCTCGATGATACTGTTGGCGGTATCTCGAAAGGACATGGGCATATCCGTTGAGGAAAAGTTCCCGAAGAAGGACAGAAGGAAGGCTGCGTATGAGGTTTTCATACTGCCTGTCCGTCCAACGATGGCAGGAATGAACTTGGGTTCTCGCTCGGCTCGTCGCAAAAATTCGTTCAGAGGCGAGAGAAAAACCAATAAGAGAACGCAAAGGATTAAATGCCCGATTGGCACAGATGGATAAGCAAATGGCACCGACACAGTTACGACAAGCCGTCAAACGTGCCGAGGTTGCCAAATTCCGCGCCAGATACCAAGAAAAAAATGCCGGTCGTGAACGCTGATTTACAATAATCCACTTTTTCCCCCGCCAATCGGTGGGGGTGTTTTTTCTTCCTGTCATTACGAGGAGTAAAACGACGAAGTAATCTCTTATAGATT
>CALGCW010000324.1 GCA_937884385.1 uncultured Clostridia bacterium
CCCGCATCGCAGAGGGAGCTGTCAACGAAGTTGACTGAGGGAGTTCCTTGTTTAATTAAACTAACTTCTCGATAAATCAAAATTTGAATATTTTAAAATTCGACTTTACACGAAGGGGGAATTGTGATATAATATAACAAGATGGAGAAAAGCATTATACTGTCATCCGCCCTTAGCTCAGTTGGATAGAGTACCGGATTCCGATTCCGTTGGTCGTGGGTTCAAATCCCCCAGGGCGGGCCAAATAAGAACGCAGAATAGGATACAATTATTTGTGCCAATTCTGCGTTTTTTATTGCTTTTTAGGGGCATTTTTGCCCTTTCGAGGCATAAAAAGCATATTTTTGATAAAAGAAGCCCGTCTTCCGAGAGGTTTTGCACTTTCGGTGGATGGGCTTTTTTGTTTGCGTTAAATTTATGGGTAATCGTTAAAATTATGGTAATCGTTAAAATTATGGTAATCGTTAAAATTATAGTCTGCGGACGATATTTGGTATTGAAAAAGGAGTCTTTTATGATATAATAATCTTCAAAAAACATAGCAACATCTATTGACAACTATTACGGTTAGTGATATAATATTATTACAGTAACCGTAATAGGGGGTGCTTAATTTGAGAGATAATGTAAAAAGCGGAGCTTTGACAGAGGTTACGTTCTTTATTTTACTTGCCCTATATCAAGCAAGACACGGATATGCCATAATGCAGTTTGTAGAAGAAAAGACAAACGGTAGGCTGATGATCGGTGCAGGCTCTTTGTATGGGGCTTTGGATAGTTTAAGTAAAAAAAGGTGGATAACCGTTCACGATGACTCTGATGTAAGGAAAAAAGAATATATCATTACAAATGAGGGTAAGCGCGTTGCAGAGCGTGAATTGATACGTATTCAAAGTTTGGCTTGTATAGCTGAAGATATTATAGGAGGATAACACAATGAAAAAATATCGTTATTTTGGCGGTTTTTTGACTTCCCAAGAAAAATGGTTGAATAAAATGGCACAAAAGGGCTATCGGCTTGTAAGGGTTGGCAAATTGCTTTATGAGTTTGAAAGCTGCACACCCGGACAATACAGCTATGCAGTTGAGTTTGTTGCGGATAAATCGAAAAAGGATTCGCAAGGATATAAAGAGTTCCTTGAGGGGTGCGGATATAAGGTGTTCTACAAGAATATCAATCTGAATTATTCTATCGGAAAAGTACGATTCAGACCGTGGGCAGAAGGTAGCGGAAAGTTCGCAACAAACTCTACCACTTACAATAAAGAATTATTTATCGTTGAAAAAGAAAATGACGGAAAGCATTTTGAATTGCATACCACGGCAAACGACAGAATAGAATACCTGAAGAAGTGGCGAAATGTATGGTTTACCTATTTTGCGATGTTTGCTTTGATGGGTGTTTTGTTTGTATTTTCTGCGCCGATTGCTTCTATTATTTTGGGTAGCATAAGTATATTAACTTTAATTCCAATCATTATGTATCAGATACAAATCGGAAAGATAAAGAAACAAATAGAAACAGAAGAATAGGATTTGCCCTTGTCCCATTAGTAGGTGAGATTTCTCGTATTAAGCAACAGAGAAAATTCAGGAAAATGACAGAATTTATTGTCTGCAGACTATAAAATCGACCTATCGTTAAAATTGAAACCGTTTTCAAAAAAAATCATCCGTTTTTGCTTAATTCACCCGCTTATATTTTTGTATCCTTTTCGTAACCCTTTCACAAAAAATACTGCAGAAAAGGATACATTTTCTGCAGTATTTTTTATCCAAGTCACAGACTTGATATATCATCACGCTTTAGCGTGATAAGGGGGTGACAATACGAAAGCTTGCTTACCCGGCAAAACAAAATCATTGACAATCTCACAACAATATGATATCATTAATATGTATAACTATTTCAATTTCCGAAAAGAGGGCAGAAAATGGAAAAGAGCATTGGAGAGATCAGTGCGGCGGCGCTTGCGTATCTCGGTGACAGCGTTATTGAGCTTTGTGTCAGGGAGCTGCTTGCAAGGCGTGGTGTATCTTCCGCTAAAAATTTGAATTCTGCGGCGCTTCGCTTCGTTAAGGCGGAGGCGCAGGCTGAGGCGGTCAAAAAAATACTTCCGCTGCTTAGTGACGAGGAGAATGCCGCCTTTCGCAGGGGCAGGAACATCGGGCACACCAACACTCCAAAGAGCGCGACGGTCGGTCAGTACCGTATGGCGACGGGCTTTGAGGCGCTTTTCGGATATCTTCAATACGTCGGCAGGGTCGAGCGCGCAAGGGAGCTTTTCGCGCTTGCCTATGAGGACGTAATCAATTCACTTGACGAGTAAAGGAGTATTTTATTATGAGCAATCCAAAGATCAAAATTGTAGTTGAAGGCTTCGGCGAGATGCGCGCGGAGCTTTATCCAGACATAGCGCCCATCACGGTCGAGAACTTTATGGGACTTGTTAGAGAAAAATTCTTTGACGGACTTATCTTTCACCGCGTGATCCCCGGATTTATGATCCAGGGCGGCGGATTTGACACGAGCTTTGAGCAGAAGAAGGCAAGTTCGATCAAGGGTGAGTTCCGCGCCAACGGCGTTGAGAACGATCTCAAGCACGAAAAGGGAGTTCTTTCAATGGCGAGAACGAATATGCCCAACTCTGCATCCAGCCAGTTCTTTATTATGCACGCGCGTGC
Source organism: uncultured Clostridia bacterium (assembly GCA_937884385.1). GTDB lineage: Bacteria > Bacillota > Clostridia > Oscillospirales > CAG-272 > RGIG4608. The sequence continues at coordinate 2,686 of CALGCW010000324.1, forward strand.
GCCCTATCTTGACGGTCAGTACGCAGCTTTTGGCAAGGTTTATGAGGGACTTGAGGTGGTCGACAAGATCGCTACGGTTCCCACTACGACGAGAATGTGGTACTATGAAAACTGCCCTCGCAAGGACGTAGTTATCACAACTATTGAGGAAATCACGGAATAATGGCAAAGAAAACGCTTAAGGGCGGGGCGCTCGTTTGTCCGCTTCCGCCGACGATGGTCTCCTGCGGAGATATGGAGAACAGCAATATCATCACGATAGGCTGGACGGGAATTCTCAACACCGTTCCGCCCAAGACCTATATTTCCGTGCGTCCGAGCCGCCATTCCTACAATATAATAAAGGAAAGCGGAGAGTTCGTTATCAATCTCACACCCTCGAGTCTTGTCAAAGAAGCGGATTACTGTGGGATCTACACGGGCAAAAAGGTCAATAAATTTGAAAAATGCAAGCTCACCAAAGAGGCGGCAAGTATCGTTTCCTGTCCGATGATCGCGGAGTGCCCCGTTTCCATCGAGTGCCGCGTGACGGATATCGTCCCCCTTGGCTCTCACGATATGTTTATGGCGGATATCGTTGCCGTGAACGTCGATGAGGAGCTTTTTGACAAGGACGACAAGATGCAACTTGACAAGGCACAGCTTGTGGCTTATGCGCACGGCGAGTATTTTGAGCTTGGAAAGAAAATAGGTAAGTTCGGATTTTCGACCAATAAGAAGAAAAAACACAAATCAGGTAAGCAAAGTAAATAAGCTTTTGCGAGTCTAAGCATTATTCTGCAAGGAGGTATTATGAAACGACGAGGTTTCACACTTACAGAGCTATTAACGACAATAGCAATAATTGCGATTTTAGCAACCGTCACGGTTGTAGGGTTCGTTATGCATATTACACGAACTCAAAATGCAAAGGCAGATGCGGAAAGTGTGCAGATAAACAAATATATCGATGGTATGAGGATCATTGATAATACTCTGCACGTTGGCAAAAGCGCGATGGGCGAAAACGTTTACGTTGAGAGTATTGACGGCATCTTTTTTCTCACGGTTGAGGGAAGCCGAGAGATCGAGTCCAAAAAAGAGAGCTTTGAAATCGATCCGTCTTCCAGTGATCTTTCAAGCATGTCCGGAAAGCTTGTTATTACCCCAATGGAGCATTTCTATCTTGAGGAGCAGATAAACGGAAGGGATTGCAGGCGATATATCGGCACGGTAAAATACATCTCCGAGGACGGACTTGAGCGCGACGTTCCACTGAACAACGTCGATCTTGAAATGCTGCGGCTTGAGCTACAGGCGAAGGCGGTAGAAAAGCTGCTATTAAGATTGTTGCTTGAAAATGGAAATTTATTAAGAGTAGGTCAACAAAAGCTTATATATGGGACGGGAACATTTGAGAATCCGTCAAGAATTAAGGATGATATAGAAATCAGAATTAACAAGCGATTCGAACAATTCAGCATTACTTTTTACATCGACATCGAGAAAAAGTATGTACAATTGGTAGATGGTCAGAAGAGCTTCTATATTGAGCCCGAAAGAGTAAATATGGAACAATGCTCTGAATTAAAAAGCTTGCTTGAACGTTTTAACGGGGCTTTGAAGTTTAGCAGGAATAATGCTACCGGAGAATATACCGATCTCCGCTTCGTTTATGACCTGTCGGTTGCTTATCCCAAAACTTTTAAAATAAATATTGCAGATTAGTATAAAAAACGGAAAACCAAACGAAAAGAGAGGTAAACAATATGCTTCAGACAGAAGGAAAACAATATCACATTCCCGCTTGCCCGGGTGAGGTGGGCAAGTACTGTATTCTTCCCGGTGATCCCGGAAGATGCGAAAAAATAGCTAAATTTTTTGACAATCCCACGTATCTTGCGACAAATCGCGAATACTGCATCTGGAACGGTTATCTCAACGGCGAAAAGGTGAGCGTTTGCTCCACGGGTATCGGCGGTCCTTCGACAGCCATTGCCGTTGAAGAGCTTGCGGCTGTCGGTGTTGAGACCTTCATTCGCGTAGGTACCTGCGGCGGTATCGATCTCGACGTTAAGGCAGGCGACGTTGTTATTGCTAACGGCGCGGTGCGTCAGGACGGCACGTCAATGGAATATGCTCCCGCGATTTTCCCCGCGGTGCCCGACACGGACGTTCTTTTTGCCCTCGTTGAGGCTGCCAAAGCAGAAGAGCACGACGTGCACGTTGGCGTGGTTCAGGCGAAGGACTCCTTCTACGGTCAGCACAGGCCTGCGAAGATGCCCACAGCTCCCCAGCTTCTTGCGCAATGGGATGCTTGGAAAAAGCTCGGCGTTAAGGCGAGTGAGATGGAAAGCGGAACGCTTTTCGTTGTTTCTTCGCTTCTCAGAACGCGCGCGGGCGGTGTTTTCTCCGTTGTTTGGAACCAGGAGAGATATGATGCGGGTCTTGACACCGACGATACGCACAACGTTGACACAGAGGCGGCTATCCGCGTTGCCGTTGAGGCGATCAAGCTTCTTATCGAGAAGGACAAAAAGTAAATCGTATATAAAAAGCCCCCGCTATGTGGGGGCTTTTTTTGCGTACGGAGAGGGAATAAATGCAAAGCGCTAAAAATATATATGTTAAGTGCGGATGCACGCGGTGCGCCCCTACGGGATGGGTGTATTTTGTTTGTTGTATTATAGCCGTTTTGATTGAGTTTTGGCTAACAGCTTTTCAATAAGGTTTTCTCTGTCAAAGCAGGGGCGCGTATTGCGCATCCGTTCGTGAAAATTATAAATAAGGCGGTATTTTGCGATCCGTTTGTCAAGCCTCGGTTGCTCAATAAAAATTTTTATAAAAAATTTTAAAAAAACTATTGACAAATGCAAAAAATATGCTATAATAATATCAGTAATAGTAATCATTACTATTTACGAGTTTTAAGAAAGGACTTGAAAAATGAGATATTCACACCAGAGAGAGCTTATTCTCAATGCGGTGAAGAGAGTCAAGACTCATCCCACAGCAGATATGGTTTATGACAGTCTGCACGCGGAAAATCCGTCTTTGAGCCTTGGTACGGTCTACCGCAATCTGAATCTTCTGGCGCTGAATGGTGACATAACACCGATCTATACCGGCGACAACAAGGTTCACTACGATGGCGACACTAAGCCGCACTGTCACTTTGTTTGCAAGAGCTGCAACAAAATAATCGACATTTTCATCAAGCCCCAAATTCCTGCCGATATTCTTGATAAAGAAGAATTTCGCGTTGAGGAGAACAAAACAATTTTTTACGGACACTGCAGGGACTGCGCGGTCTGATCCCTGACAAAAAATAAAATTTTTATATTTTAAGGAGATATTTATTATGGCAAAGTTTGTATGTTCAGTTTGTGGTTACGTTCACGAGGGAGATTCTGCTCCCGAAAGATGCCCCGTTTGTAAGGTTCCCGCTTCCAAGTTCAACGAGGTTAAGGAAGATGAGAGAGTTTGGGCTGCAGAGCACGTTCTCGGCGTAGCAAAGGGCGCTCCCGAAGAGATCATTATGGGTCTTCGCTCCAACTTTGAGGCTGAGTGCACAGAGGTTGGTATGTACCTCGCAATGGCAAGAGTTGCGCACAGAGAGGGTTATCCCGAGATCGGTCTTTACTGGGAAAAGGCAGCTTGGGAAGAGGCAGAGCACGCTTCTAAGTTTGCAGAGCTTCTCGGTGAGATGCTTACAGACTCCACAAAGAGAAACCTTGAGCTCAGAATAGATGCAGAGCACGGTGCAACACAGGGTAAGTTTGACCTTGCTAAGATGGCAAAGGAGCTTAACCTTGACGCTATCCACGATACAGTTCACGAAATGGCTCGCGACGAAGCTCGTCACGGTAAGGCATTTGAGGGTCTTTACAAGAGATACTTCGGTTAATTTTAAATCGTGACCCTCGGGTCTTGATTTCATAGACATATTCCAAAATAACGGCAAACTTAAAGGGGCTGACTTGTCAGCCCCTTTTCGGTTTGTGGAGAGGGAATAAATGCAAAATGCAAAGTGCAAAATTGGGATTTATCGGTGTGATAGCCT
>CALGCW010000325.1 GCA_937884385.1 uncultured Clostridia bacterium
TCTGCGTTCTTCAACCTTGGAAAAGATCAGATCGTCCTCGGGAGCGTAGCCGATGCTTTTGCCCACGTGACCGAAAAGGAATGAGAACACCCTGTTGGTGAATCCTATCACGTTTTCGTCACAGCGGAAGTTGTTGGACATAAATATGAGCGCTTCGTTTCCGTCGCCGCCGTTTTCTATCGGAGGGAAAGCCTTTTTATATCCTGCAAATACTGTCGGGTCAGCTCCTCGAAAGCTGTAGATGCTTTGCTTTATGTCGCCCACCATAAATCTGTTTTTGCCGTTGGAGATGAGCGAAAATATCTTATCCTGCATTGCGTCGACATCCTGGTATTCGTCCACGTATATCTCGTCGAACTGCTCTCTGTATGAAAGTGCTACGTCGCTCGGCTCTCCGTTTTCATCAGATAAAAGCTTATAGGTAAAATAGCGGATATCATCAAAGCCGAACGCGCGTCTTTTTATCTTTTGCTCAAGGCATTCAACGGAGAACTCCGAGAAGATGTTCAAAAGAGAAGAAAGAACGCTTGCGGTCTGTTCCATAACGCTTTTTATGCCGTCCTCGTCGAACGAAAAGTATTTCTTATCTATCGAGGAGATAAACTTCGTTTCCTCCTCGCGCAGAGCTCTGCACAAGAGGATATCGTCGGTCTGATACTCTTTTTTAAGGCTTCCGAGCTCTTGCTTGTTAAAGGATGCAATCTTTTCGCGCGCCGCAGAGTAATTTTCTTTTTTTAGCACCTCGATAAATTCGCTCCAAAAGGCTTTTTCATACGAGAAGGCGGCAAGATATGCCCTTGAGGCTTCCTCGCTTGCGGCAATTATATCACAGCATTTCGAAAGGGAGCTGTGGTAGCTTTTCGACGCATTCATCAAATAATCACAGATGATCTTGCCCTGTCGGCTTGCGAAAAAGTCTTTTTTTGAGTCTTCTATCAGCTCGTTTTTTAATGAAGTCAGGGTATTTATTCCCAACACCGTGGAAGAGAGCTTTTGCTCAAGGGAGAGGAAGGCCTCCGAAAGCAGATTGCTCTGTTTTGCAGAGGTGAAGTTTTCAATAAAGGTAAGGAAGCCGTCTGTATCTTCGTTTTGCCTGTCATAATGCTTTTCGATGATATCTTCCATAACTTCCTTGCGAAGGAGAGCCATCTCTCCCTCGTCTGCAAGACGGAAGGAGGAGGGAAGCCCAAGCCTTTGGAAATTTGAACGCACTATGTCGAGATAAAAAGAGTCTATCGTACATATATAAGCACCCTCAAGAAGCACGAGCTGACGAGCAAGGTGCTGATTGGTAGGATCCTTTGCAAGCTCGTCTGATATCGCGTTAGATATCTTGCGCTTGAGGTCTGCCGCGGAAAGACGGGTGAAGGTGACGATCAGCATTCGGGAGATGGTCGCGGGGTCGTTTTCATCTGTGAGGCGTCTTACGATGCGCTCGGTGAGAGTGGCGGTCTTTCCGCTTCCCGCGGCGGCGGAAACGAGCAGAGTTTTGCCCCTTGCTTCAATAGCAAGCTTTTGCTTTGGAGTCCAATTTTTACTCATATTTCCACCCCCTTATTTTTTACTTTTGCAGACGGATGCTCTGCATATAGATTTCATTTTACAGTATCGACAAGCAGCCTTATCGCCGTGATGCAGAGGAATTGCATCTGCTTTGCCCTCGCGCATACTTTCTGCGACACGAATTATGGTTTCTGAAAGCAGATCGTATATTTCCTCAAAGCCGTCGGCACTGACGAGGCTTTTGCCGGAAAGAGTACCGTCTCTGCTTTGCTTGACTCCCGCCAAGATCTTCGGGTCAAGCTCGTGATTGATGGCACTGAGCAGGTCTGCATCGTCGAGCAACAGACCGCTTCTTGCAAACTGATTTTGGATGAGGCTGTCTACTTCATCCGAGTCGCAGAAGCTCTCAATGGAAACGGTTTTCGTATTGGAAGAAAGATACTGTATTCCCGCGGGGAGAATCTCACCGCCATCATCGCAACCGAGCTCAGCCTTTTTCTTTTCATCCTGTGCCTTGCAAAGCGAGAAAAGGTAGATAAGAAGCTGGGTATTGAGCCCATCCTTTAGGTCCTCAAAGGAGAATTCCTTGCTGCCCGTTTTATAGTCCACGACGCGGATGTATACGTTGCCGTCCTTTTTGTAGGTGTCTACGCGGTCTGCTATACCGCGAAGAGTGACGGTGCTACCGTCTTTAAGCTCAAATTCAAGAGCATTTATTCCTTCAGCTCCCATTCCTACCTTCAATTCAAAATAGGTTGGGTAGAAGTCGCTTTCCTTGAATTCGGAAATGAGATTTTTTGCGATCATAAACGAAAGCTTATTGAGTCTGTCAAAAAGATGCTTAGTTCTATTGGAAAGAGCATAATCCTTTCCGAGAAGATCGTATAAATAATTCGATACGGTCTTTTGCAATATTGCCTCGATCTCGTCGTCCGTAAGGGTGAGTCGAAGTGTGCCGTCGACGGTTATCTCCTTCATGAACATTTCGAGAATGTAATGGATAAACGTTCCGATATCGTTAAGCTGGAAGATAGCGCGCTTGCTCTCACGCAATCCAAGCACATAAGTACAGTAGTAATCAAAGCCGCAAAGCACGTACTTTTCAAGGCGTGACTGTGTAAGGGAGAGACGTTTGCCGAAAATACCGTTAAGAATATCGGTGGATACGGTGCATTCCTTTTGAGAAAGAGGAATGCTGATACGTCGGGCAAAGAGATCGCTCTTGTCGCTTTCTTCGATCATATTTCTTATTTCCCGGGTATTTTCGTCTTCTTTGAGGTAGGGGTAGAGCTCTTTGGCAAGCTCCGTATTCCACACTCTGTCGGCATATGATCGCTCGCTGTCAGCTTTATGCTTGAGTGTGGGGAAGAGCTTTTTGATCCTGTCGAGAACAAGGGATTGCCTTTGCGCGTTGCCCTCTGACGAAAGCAGAGAAGCACTAAGATGCAGCTTGTCCTTTGGGGCGCAGAGCGCTCTGTATGCAAAGAACAGCTCCTCGCTATTCTTTGTGTTCGTATCTGCGGAAAGGGATAGGTCAAGGTCCTCAAGTATCTGCTTGTCCGCATCGGTGAAAATACCCGTATCCTTTACGGAAGCGGGAAATTCGCCCTCGTTAAGTCCCATTACGAACGCATATTTTATTCTGTCGGTACGGAGCATTGAAGCGGAACCGACTAATACCTCGTCTGCAGACGTGGGGATGGTGCCGATATCGCTTTCAGCAAACATCAGCTGAAGCGCCGCGGCAAATTCTTCGGTCGTGAGGCTTGTATCGCCGAGAATGAGAGAAAGGTCGTAAAGTATATTTAAAGTCAGAGAATAGAGCTTCATACACTCGTCCGCTTCTTTTCTGTCACCGCCCTGTAAGGCTTCTTCACAGTAAGCTCTGACCTTATCGGTTATGTGAACATCTTTTAAAAACTCGACCGTTGCCTGACACATATCCTTAACACAGGCAGAGGCATCAAGCTTGGTAAAATAGAGCGACAGAAGCGGAACGATATATTCCTTTACCGCATTGGCTTTAGAAAGAATCTTTTCGCCTCGCGGAGTGAAGCTTGCGCTGTATCCGTCGGGGTTCATCGTCCATCTTTCGCCAAAGTATTTATTTCCGTTTATATTCCAAGTTGTCACATAGTCCTCAAATACGTCTGTGTCGAAGGAATCCACGTCGGAAAAGCCCGATTTAAGATGTGAAATAACGTTTTGAGCTCTCCAATTGGATTCTTTGACGGCAAGGGCGCTGAAAATAAACTTGGCAAGCGGCTTTGTCATAAGATCGGTCTTTTCGCTCATAAAATACGGAACGCCGTATTTTTCAAGTGAGACGTCGAGTATGCCGCGGTATTTGTCGGCGTTGCGGAGGATTATTGCCATCTCGGAATATCTTGCACCTTCCATTGCCGCGCGGCGGATCTCGCTTGCGACCGTGTCAGACTCGGAGTAGGGCGTTTCACAAATATGAACGGAAATATCACCGTTTGTCTCACCGCTGAATGCTGGGGCATTGAAATTCCAAAGGTTTTCGTTCAAGTGTTGCAGCTCTGCGGAGTGCGTTCTGCGGTTTTCGGCAAGATAGAGTTCATCAAAAGGAATGGAAGAAAGGATTCTTTTAAGCTTTGTATGTGTTTGCCTTACGCTATCAAGATGGATTGACCTGTCGTGAGGAGTTGGAATAGGGAGAGTTATGTAGATCTCGTCGCAAAGCTCTGCAATGCGAGCTATAAAGTCAAATTCCTGCTTGGTGAAGCCCGCAAAAGAGTCGAGATATACATTTGCTCCCTTAAAGGGATTGTTTGATCTAAGGATATCGATTGCTTTTCCTATATCGTCAGCCGTATCGTCGAAATGCTCGCTAAGGCTTGAGGTGTATGCGGAATAAATAAGCGAGATATCGCGCAGCTTGGAGCGAAGGGAAGAGGTTGAATCAAGCTTATCACAGGTCGCCTCAAGCTTTTGAGGTGAGACAGAGTATGCCTTCAGCTCGGATACTGCGGACATCATTTTCTGTGTGAGCGAAAAATCCGTCGGTTGCTTTTGTGAATATTCTTCAAGCATAGGAGAAAGCTCGCGAAGGGTATTCCACATAACAAGAGATTTTGCGGATTTCGTTGCAAAGTTGTAGGAGATACCGCCGTAGGTTCTGAAAATTCTATTGCAGAGACGTGAAAAGTTGAGTACCTCAATGTTGAGCTGTGCTGAAGCGGGGAGGGTAGAAACTACGTTTCTTTCCACGGCGACCGTTTCTTGCTCGGGTACAATTACGAACGCTTTTTTTTCGTTTTTTGCATCTATTGCAAGGTACTGCATCACCGTATGTGTTTTACCCGTTCCGGATGCACCATAAATGTAATGTACCATATCAGCTTTCATCTCCTTCCAGTATCTTCAGATTTCGTTCTATAGTTTTCTTTCCTCGCCAGGAATAGGCGCGCGTTTTGAACTCTTCATCAGTCATTTGCGCGACCGTATCGCTTGTTAGAAAAGGTGTACGCGACTCTTTGAAAAATTCGATATCGGTATAAATGCTTCCAGAATTGAGAGCGAGTTTTGTATACGGGCATGCCTCCTGGCAGATATCACATCCCCACGCGCAAGCGTATTTATGTATTATTCGTTTTTCTGGTGCAGAAAGCTCGCCTTTTTTTTGTGTCAAAGAGGATAGGCAGTCGCAGCTCTCTTTTATCATAGGGCAGTCGCGCTCGCACTCTCCGCAATTTATGCAGAAGGATATCTCGCCTGCACTTGAGGGCAGTACTGCATCGGTGATCAGCTCGCCCAAAAAAACGTAGGAGGAATATTTTTTTGTAATAAGTAAGCGGTTTTTGCCAAGCACTCCAAGACCTGCGCGGCAGGCGGCTTCTATCTCGTCGATGGGGGAATGGTCAGAAAAGCCTGCAAAATTATTTTCGGGATATTCTTTTTTGAGCTCTTTAATAAGAGTGTTGAACAGCTCTGCGAAGAAAAGGTGATAATCTCGGCTTACGGCATATGCGGAAATGTTTCTTTTGCTGTCATTTTCTGTAAAATAAGGCACTGCGAAAATAACTACTGAATTGCCCGAAAAGCCTTGTTTTTCAAGGAGATACGGGCGTTTTACCGTACATTCGGCGAGACGCAGAGATGCAACGAGCTCGATATTTTGTTTTTTTAACTGTGATCTTATAAATTCAAGCATAGCTTCCTCCCGAATATAGTTTTACAGGTACATTATAAACCAAAAGTGAAGTTTTCTCAACTCCTTTTTAAAAAAAATATAAAAAATATAGATAAATATTAGATAAAAGCGCTTTTTAAGTGGCGTTTGTTCAAAGAAAATTCATAATTTGGGTATACAATTGTAATACAATTTTGGTATTACTGGAGAAATTATGTATATAAACCGTATTCTTCGCTGTCCCGTGTGCGGCAATGAGCTCTACCGTGAGGAAAAAAGCTATTTTTGCACGGGTGAGAGACGTCATTGCTTTGACATCTCATCGACGGGGCACGCAAATCTCTGCCCGGGCAAATCCACGGGCGGCGACGACAGGCGCGCTGTAAGGTCGCGCACCGATTTTTTAAATCTCGGTCACTACAAGCCTATATCGGATAAGATATGTGAGATCGTTGGCGAGCTTTCCCAAGATGCATCCATCGTTGATGCGGGATGCGGGGAGGGCTATTATTCAAATGCTATGGCAGAAAAGTGCGGTGGCACGGTGTATGGCTTCGATCTTTCAAAGGAAGCGATAATCTCTGCCTCCAAAAGGGCAAAGAGAGAGGAAAGAACGAACGCGGTCTTTTTTGTGGGCGGTATTTACGATCTTCCCATCATTGACGGCGGTGCCGACGTTATCACGAATATTTTTGCGCCCTGCGCAGAAGAAGAGTTTATACGGGTGCTTAAGGACGGCGGAAGGCTGGTCGTGGTCGCCGCCGGTAAAAACCATCTTTACGGACTGAAGAAAGCAGTGTACGATACCGTTCATACGAACGAGGAGCGCGCGGATCTGCCGAAGCGGATGACCTTTGAGGAAAAACACTGGCTTTCTTACGTTATTGATCTTGAGGATGCCCAGAGCATCAGAAATTTGTTTTCTATGACCCCTTACAGCTACAGGACGAGCGAGAGGGATATGCAAAAGCTCCTCGCGCTTGAAAAGCTGTCGACCGAGATAGCGGTTGAAATCTACGTTTACAGGAAGGGATAAATATGAGAATATCACTTGTCGTACCGATGTACAACGAAAGCTCGATAATTGCGGATACTGCACGCGAGCTTCACAGATATATGAGTGAGCATTTTGGCGATGATTACGAGATTATATTTGCCGATGACGGAAGCCGTGACGGCTCTGCCGAAATAGTAAACGCGCTCTCTCTTCCGAGAGTCAGAGTGGAAGGATATGCTAAAAACCAGGGTAAGGGCTGTGCTGTCCGTCACGGTGTGCTTGCCACGAAGGGAGATACCGTTTTGTTTACCGATGCGGATCTTGCTTACGGCGTTGAGCTTATCGACGATGCACTAAAGGTACTTGAGGAAGGAAAGCACGAGGTGCTTGTAGCATCCCGTGCAAAGCACAGAGAAGGATATGAGGGATACACCTTCATAAGAAAGCTTGCTTCAAAGACATACATCAAGGTCCTTAACACCTTTGGCGGCATTAGGATTTCCGATGCTCAATGCGGATTTAAGGGATTTCGCGGCAAGGTGGGAAGGGGGATCTTTTCGCATTGCCGGACGAACAATTTCGCATTTGACCTTGAGGTCATTATGATAGCACAGAAAATGAAGCTGAAAATATATGAGATGCCTGCAAAGATCATCAATCACAGAGAGTCCAAGGTGAACGTTATCAAGGACGCTATCAGGATGCTCAAGGAGATATCCAAAATAAAGAAAAGATTAAAGAAACTTGATTTTTGATTTTTTTATTTTATGCATTGCATTTTCTGTAATATAGTGGTACAATAATAAAAAATATCCAATTTTAAACTTCGGAGGTATATATGAAATTTGAGTGGATACTTCTTGCGTTCTTCCTGGTCGCTTTGATCTGGGGGATCGTTAAGGCTATCAAGAGACCGATGCTTAAGAATATAGTCAGACTTGCATCCGTCCCCGTAGCCTTCGTTATTACTTATGCTTTACAGCTTGCCGGTGTTTTCCGCCAGCTCGTTGGAAGCGTGCTTCAAGTGGTGAATCTTGCGTCCATGATCCCAGCGCTTACGGATGCTATGGATTTCATCAGCGCACTTGCGACTACTATTGTAGGTCCAATTTTGTTCGTTATCGTTTTCCTTGTTGTTCTTGCAGTTTTGAGGTTGTGCATTTTCATCGGCTTCAAGATCGCTGACAAGGCTAAGGCTAAAAAGGCAGAGAAGGCTGCTCTTGCGGCACAGGTATCTGCAGCCGTTGAGGAAAATGCTGCGGAAGAAGCTTCCTCTGAAAATGAAGCTGCCCCCGAAGCAGAGGCTGAGCAAGCGCCTGCAGAGGTTGCTCCCGCCGAGGAAAAGGCTCCCGAGACACACGTGGAAGAGGCTCCTAAGAAAAAGAAAAAGACGGGACTTCCCGAGGAATGCGCTTGGAAGAGAGCCGTATCCGCCGTTACGGGTGCTATCAGCGGTCTTTTGATCCTTGCAGTCGTTCTTATGCCCATATTCTACCTTATGAGCGTAGTGACTACGGCAGTTGACGGAATCGAGAATTCCGATGCTGACGATAGCCAGGTATACAAGGTAGTAAGCGTTGTTGACGAATACATCGCGTCTCCTTACGAGGATAGCTTTGTGGCTTCGTTCTACGACACATTAGCACTTTCCGACCTTATGAATTCCGTATCCAGAGAGGGCGGTAAGATGACACTTACATCCGGTAAGACTATTTATGCTGATGACGTTCTCAAGTCCCTTCTTAAGCACGGTGTCAGTGCGGCTTCGCAGATCACGTCCGCGAAATCCGAATATCTTACTATCGAAGAGGATCTCGACGCGCTCGTTTCAGATCCGCTTATCTCCTCTGTGCTTGCAGACCTCATTATTATGGGTCTTGATCAGCTTGAGGTGACTGAGCCCGAAGAGGAAGATATCATCGGCGGACTTACAAATACCTTCCTTGAGCACTACAAGGAAGCTGACAGAGAGCTTATCGAAAAGGATCTAAAAGTCATTGGTAAGACGGTTTCTGCTCTTGCAAAGAGCGGTGTTCTCATTCAGCTCGTAGGCGGCAATGCAGATATGGAAGCGCTTCTTGCCAATGAGGAAAATCTCGGTGACGTGGTTGGCTCTATTTCCGGTCTTTCCGCTTTCGCTCCCACTATTGAGGGTGCGTTCGGTCTCGGTATCGACCTTTTGGGTGATACACTTAATATTCCCGAAAACGATGCAGAGGTTTATGAGCATTTTATGGAGGACCTTGCAGAACAGATGAAAAAGGAGTCATCAACTGCGTTTAATTACAACGCGGTAAGATCCTATATCGTTAACTGTGCAAACCAGAACAAGAAGGTCTCATCAAACAACGGAATCAAGGGACACAGTCAGTTCGTTGCTTACGTTGCACATTGGCAGAAGGTACAGGCGGCGTTCTCACACGCAGCAGAGGATACCTCATACGGTTATTTTACGATCGTTATCAACAGCAAAACTTACGTTTATGATAAGAGTGCAAGCAAGATAGTTATCTACGACGACTCCACAAGAGACGCATATAAGGATAAGGTATCTCCTATTGCCGGAATCATCAACGTTCTTACACTTAACTCGACCTCAAGCGTGCCTACACGCGAGAAGATATACACAATCCTTGAATCCTACGTTGCTTCAACTAACGACGAGGTGAGCAAGGAGGTAGCAAACAGAATCCTTTCTAAGGACGCATTCGTTTCAAAGGCGGTAACGATGGAAAAGATGCGTGCCGCAACCAACTTTAACGATTGGACTGAAGCGGAAAGAGAAGCGGACAGCAAGCTTTGCGTGTCCATTATTATGAAGCTTATGGGACTTATGGAGAGCCTTGGCAACACGGATATGTCCTCCGGCGATATGGAGGCTGCAAAGGATATGCTTGACCAGTTCGTGGTTCTCGGTGAGACCATGGACCTTATGAAGGAGACATCCTGCATCAACGAGCTTCCTCCCCTTCTTCTTGAAGGAATCGTTAAAAATGAAATGTTTGAAGATTATATGAGCCCCACCATCGCATATCAGGTCAATGCCAAAGCGGCAGAGAACAAGACCTATACGGAATGTATGAGAAGCATTGCCGGTATTCTTAAGTGGGCTATAGAAAACCTTGGCAGTATGGGAGGTAATTAACAATGATTAAAGCATTAATTAGTGTTCTCAGCTTTTTGCTTTGCATCGCGATAATCGGCTTCGGCGGTTATCAGACGGTAGTGCAGAGTGATTTTGAGGAAATGGCAGAGGATTTTGAAGAAGCACTTGAGAGCCAACCCATAGTTCCCGATCAACCCGTGGATCCCGAGAGCCCCGATAAGCCCGTGGATCCCATAGATCCGGAGAATCCTTTTGGACCCGAGAATCCAGTAAATCCCGACGTTCCGGATAACCCTGATAACCCTGATACCCCTGATACACCCGATACACCGGATACACCCGATACACCGGATACACCCGACACACCGGACACACCCGATACACCTGACAATCCCGAAAATCCTGAGAACCCCGAGAATCCGGAGACTCCCGATGAACCCGAGACTCCTACTCTTTCTACAGAGGAAACAAAGGATGCATTCGGTGATCTTTACGATTCCTTTGACAAGGATCTTACGGATATCAACAACGAGATGATCAGCAACGTTCTTAACGGATTTATCGGATCCATGACCGGTCCTTCCACTCCCGATGAGCCCGAAACTCCCGATGAGCCCGAAAATCCCGATATCATTGTTGACATCGAGGATGACTTTGACGAGGATCTTGAGCTTGATATTGAGGAAGAAGAGGAGGATTCAACGCAGAGTGCCGTTGATACTATAACCCAGGATTTCGTTCTTTCTTATACTGAAAAGCTTCAGGAAGAGATGCAGAAGAGCCAGGAAAAGACTGCTGATGCGACCGAAGAAGAGAAGCAGAAGGAAAAGGAAGAGTTCATTCAGAAGGAAGCAGATGCTTTCGCAGGTCTTTCCAATATCGTAAACAGTGCGACCTCCTCCGGCGAAGCTCCCGAGGACGAGGTCATAGTTGACTCCGTTGAAGCAGTGCTTGGCTCAAGTGCTTGCACAGGTACGGTTGCAGACGTTATCGACAAGAACCCCGATATGGCTGACGCGGTCAAGGAATCCACGGCTAACATGAGCGAGGAATCAAAAGAGGAGATAAAGAACAATATTGAAAGCTCTCTTGACGAGTACCGCAATTCCGAAAGCTACGATCCCGCAAAGGAAGACGAGTATCAAAAGATAGCTGACCTTTTCGGTATCACTCTCGAAAACGGAGCACAGATTCCCGAAGGATTTGATCCCAGCGATTATCAGTAATTTGCAAATAAACTTAGGACCGAGGCTCGCCCTCGGTCCTTTTTTTCGCTTATCGGAAAATTATATAATAAAATATATATAAATTTTGAAATTGCTATTGCAAAAATTTTTTATATGTGGTAAAATAAACGCAGAATACCTAAAAATAGGTTCGGAGGTAAATATGAATTTCCAATGGATACTCCTTGCGTTATTCGCGGTCGCCCTTCTGTGGGGAATCGTAAGAGCGCTTATGAAACCGATGCTGGAGAACATCTTGAGAGCTGCCTGCATTCCGGTTGCATTTATTATTACTTTTATCATACAGATAATCGGGGTTTTCCCGTTCCTTATCAGAAAGGGAATTGAATTACTCGGTTATCTTAATATTTTAGAGATGTTTAAGGACACGAGCGAATTCCTTATCGCGTCTATTGTGACGTTGCTCTCGCCCGCTTTGCTCGTTACAGTATTTCTGATCGTCTTGCTCGTTTTGAATACGGTACACGTGACCTTGATAATGAAATTCCTGAATTCAAGGGCTAAGAGACTTGCTAAAAAGGATTTCAAGATCAGAGTCAAGATGGAAAAGGAAGATGCTTTGAAAAGGGCAAGGGCAAGCGAAGAAAGAATCGCTGAGCTTCGAGAGAAGGGTCAGCTCATAGATAACGGTGAGTACATATTGCCCGACGAGGATGAGATTGAGGATCTTGCCGAGGAAAGAGTTGAGCGCGAAAAGAGAAGCAGAAGCCGTCTTGGCTTCTTCAGAGAAAGCACTGAGCAGAAGGCTCTTTCAATAGTAGCCGGTGCGGTCAGCGGTTTCCTTATCTTCGCCATCCTTATGATGCCGGTTTTCCACGGCATGTCGTTCCTTTCATCCGTTACCGACGGTATCAAAAATACCGAAACGGAGGAGAGCATCGTTTATCAGCTTGTAGACGTCACGGATAAGCATTTGGTTGAGCCGTATAAGAACAGCTTCGTTATTCAGCTCTATGATAGCGTAGCTCTTGTCGATCTTATGAACTACACCGTCAGAGCAGGTGGCAGAGTTCAGCTTCAATCCGGAGAGGTAGTATACGCTGACGATATAGTTAAGAATCTTACAAAGCATTCGATCGGCGCTGCGGTTGAGATGACTGCACCCGTTCCCGATACGGAAAGACTTTCCGAAAATCTTAAGGTCATTACCTCCGACCCGTTGATCGTTTCGACTATTACGGATGCTTTGATGACATTTTTGAAGGATTTTGAAGTTCCCGAAGGCGGCGGTGAAGAGGGAGATATCTTGGGTGATATGCTCGGGGATATCATTTCCCACTATAAGAACGCGGATAGGGATATGATATCCGGTGACCTTGCCGCTATTACCGATACGGTAGTCGTGCTTACCGAAAAGGGAGTGTTTGCTACACTCGTTTCGGGACAAAAATTTGATCCGTCTTTCTTGATGGAGAGTAAAGAGGATCTTACCGACCTTCTTGGCGCAATGTCGGGACTTTCGGTTTTTGATCCCGTCATTGGCGGAACTCTTGAGCTTGGCGTGAATATGCTTGGATCTACCCTTGGCGCTCCCGCTGACAGTAAAACGGCTTATGATATTTATATGCAGCATCTCCTTGAAGCTGTGGGTTCTATGGACGGTACTACTTTGAACCTTCCTGCTGTTGAAGCGTTCGTTGAGGGCTGCGGAAGCAGTGCTACTAACAAAGTGGTTGATTATGCGGCTGAGGACCCCGAAGGCTTTGAAGCCTTTCTTGCGTATATGACGCAGTGGTCGGGTGTTCAAAAGGTGTTTATGAGCGCTTCTGAAGACAAGTCTCTTGCGTATTTTACAATGAACGTTAACGGTAATCTCTATATCCTCGATATGGGCGATATCAGTAAGGTCGAGGATCTTGCTGATATGAAGAAGGCGACGATAATTCTCGTTTCCGACCCCGCAGATGAGGATTATTTGAATAAGATATCTCCCGTTGCAGAGCTTGTTCATTACTTGACGGTGAATTCCTCACTTGAGATCAATGAGGAGTCCCTTAAGACTCTTCTTGGCGCGTATACTTCAAGCGAAGCGGACGAGGTAAGCCGCGAGGTGGCGGGAAGGCTTTTGGATAGAGAAACCTTCACGTCAGCCGGTGTGACAGTTGAGAAGATGGTTGAAAGCCTTGATTTTGAGGATTGGACCGATGAAGAGAAGGAAAATGATATCGGCGTTTGTGTTGACATCGTTTTCAACTTTATGGATATGCTGGAAAGCCTTGGGGCATCTGCTCCCACTCCTGCTGAAGAGGGAAGTGCTCCTTCTGCGGACGGTACTGCGGCGATGCTTGATCAGTTCGTTATGCTTGGAACCACGATGGATCTTATGACGCAAACGAGCTGTATGAAGGATCTTCCTCCTCTTATGATGGACGCACTCGTTAAGAACGAGATGTTCAGCAAGATCTTAACTCCCTCCATCGTTAACCAGATTAACGACAGGGTACAGAATGACCCCGATATCACATATGCAGAATATATGGAAAGCCTTGTGGGCGTATTCAAGCTTGCTCTTAAGGCTCTTGAAAGATAAGGAGGTAAGTGAATATGTTGAAAATATTAGTCACGGTAGTTACTCTCCTTTTATCCATCGCGATCATTGCTTTCGGTGTATCTATGACTGTTGAAAGCAGTGATTTTGACGCGATCAAATACGATTATGTGGTTGCGTTGCAGACGCCCATCCTTCCTCCGCAGCGACCCGAAGCTCCCGATACCCCCACGGGTCCCGAGACTCCGGTTGATCCCGAAAATCCCGATAATCCGGGTGAAGAGATCACTCCCCCCGAAGAGGAGGACGACGGTCTTGGCATTTTCGGTGATCTATTCGACACCTACAATCCCGATTTTGCGGATATCAACAAGCAGGTGCTTTCAAATGCAGTTTCTAATGTTATCCCCGAGGATCAGAGCGAGGTCGGCGGAACACTTGATACCGTTATTAACACCTACATTGATAATCTTTACGGTGAAATAGATAAGATCCATACCGATACGGAGGGTGCAACGGAAGAAGAGAAGGCAGCGGCTAAGGAAGAGTTTGCGCAGAAGGAAATGGATGCCTTCAACGGTCTTACCGAGATCGTAACACACACCACCGCAGGTCATACTCCCGATGAAGAGACTGTAGTTGACTCGGTTGCTGCCGTTCTTGACTCCACTGTTTGCCTTGAGACCGTAGTACAGGTTTCGACAGAGGATCCCGAGTCCACTGAAAGAATCCAGCAGGCGACGGAAAATCTTACTCCCGAGACAAAGCAGGAGATAGAAGATCTCATCAACAATGCTTATTCCGATCCCGAAAACGAGGGCAAGGAAGATTACTATGAGGCTGTTGCGGATCTTTTTGGAATCACACTTAACAAATAAAGAATGATTTTTTAAGAACCGAGAGTTATCTCGGTTCTTTACTTTTAAATTTATTGATAAAATGCCTTGAATAATAATAAAAAATGTAGTATAATACAGTCATAAAACCCGAAAGGAAATGGACATGGTTAAGTTAATTATCGCAAGGCACGGAAACAGCAAGGGAAATTTTGAAAAGATATTTATTGGTCAGACGGACTGGGGACTCTCTGAGCTTGGAGAAAAGCAGGTGGAGAGACTTACGGAGCATTTGAAGCAGTTTCACATAGATGAGATATATTCAAGCGATCTTTGCCGCGCTTATGACACGGTATTGCCGACAGCAAAGCGATTGGGACTTGAAATTCACAAGCACAAGGGCTTGCGCGAGATCTATGCAGGCGAGTGGGAAGGCGTAAGCTTTGAAGAGCTCCCTAAGAGATTTCCGGACACCTATTGGACCTTCCAGAATGATATTGGAAATGCTCATCCCGACGGTGGGGAGACAATAAAAGAGGTTTTTGAGCGCATCAAAGCAACGATCGGGGAGATACTTGACGAGAATGACGGAAAGACTGTTCTTATCGGTACACACGCGACGGTCATTCGCGTTATGAACTGCCTTTGGCACGGTGATGGACTTGATGATCTTCAAAAGTATGATTGGGTGTCAAATGCCGCGGTTTGTCACATCGAATACGAGAATGGAAGGTATAACGTCGTTGAATACGGTCACGATGACCATCTTGAGGGAATGAAGTCCTACGTAGCGGTAAAAAATCATTATTAATAGTTTAAAAATGTCGATTTTTCATTGTGCAATTTTCACAAAGCAAATGAAAGGTCGATATTTTTTTATATAAACTATTTACAAAGGAATAAAGTTGTGATATAATAAGATCAGAAAAGGGAAACCTTTTCGATTAAATAAACTCGAAAGGAATGATACTATGAAGATTACTATTGTTGGCAGACAGATGAACGTATGGGATTCCACCAAAGAAATGGCTGAAAAAAAGCTTGCTAAGCTTGATAAGTACTTTGGTTCAGAGGCCTCCGCAACAGTAACGTTCAGTTGCAAGCGCGAGCGTGATACGGTTGAGATCACTATCCGCGGTGCAAACACGATCTTTCGCGCTGAGGTAGAGGACACCAGCTTCCAGAATGCTATGGACCGCTGTGTTGAAGTTATCGACCGTCAGATCAGAAAGAACAAAACCAAGCTCGAAAAAAGATCCAAAGAGGGCGAATTCACCTTTCCTGCTTTTGACGAGGTTCTCGACGAGGATCCCGAATTTATCGTGAGAACCAAGGAGTTTGAGCTTTTCCCGATGTCGGTTGAGGAAGCTATTATGCAGATGAACCTTCTTGGACACCAATTCTTCGTTTTTCTTAATGATGAAACGAACAGCATTTCCGTTATTTACACGAGAAAAGACGGAAGCTATGGACTTATAAATCCTATAATTTACAGATGAATTGCAGTGCGCGCTTTTATGACGTATATATCCTTTAAAAGTGCTTAAGCGTAAATGATTTTCTGCGCAGAGTAAGGCATTTTTGCCTTGCCCTGCGTCTTTTTTAGAAATTATTTATGATTTTTTAAACTTTTTTAAGAAAAGCTGAAGAATTTTGTGAAGAAAACAGGTATTATTATATAGAGGGTATCCTCAAATTTGATAAAAAGGAGAAAAAAATATGAAAAAGGTATTGAGTTTAATTTTAGTTGTATGTATGGCGTTCTCCTGCCTTGCGCTTTCCGCTTGCGCGTGGGAGGGGATGTTTGGCACGACAACCTCAACTGTGCCAACCACTTCAACAACGAAGCCCACTACGAAGCCCACTACGAAGCCTACAAGTACGACGGCTACGACCACAACTACAACAACCACGATCCCCGACGACGGCGGTGAGCCCGAAGATCTCGTTATCCGGCACGGCGATAACTTCACCGAGGAGGATATTGAGTTTGTTAAGAGCATGCATGGATATAAAGAATGGTTGTATGATATATCAATAACAACATTTTCCGAGAAAGTTGACAATGTAAAGAAAGGAAGATACCATCTTTATTATGCAAAGGTTGATATAGAAAACCCATACTATATCTGCGGATACATAGATCTAAGTATACCTGAGAATGATTATTTATGGGGGTTGGGTGTTATTGATGTAACGCAATATGTATGGTATAAGTATTACGATAAGCAATCAATACCAAAGCAAATAGATGATTTATCTTTAGGTTGGTCATTTCATATATACGACGCAGTCATAACGAAGGATATTGGAACTGGTACGGATTACGAGCATAAATTCAAATACTACAGTATTACAAAAGATGTTCTTGAAATATACGAATATATTATTATCTATAACCTACTTCCTGTTAACGAAATAGTAGGCATACGCGAAATGAGAAAAGCTTGTATGATATATCAAGGGTATACCACGACAGATGGAAAGGATTATTTTGTCTTGAGACTTGGTAATTCACTGAACGAAGACGGAACTATATCTAATTATCTGGAACAAAACAAGACGCAAATAGGAGACTACTATGATATCCTATTTCCTTACTTTGAAAGAATAGAAGAAATGGATGATATGTTTACTAATTCTTCTGGGGAGACATTCAAGCGTCTCCGCTATGGAATACCATTAGATATAATCACAAATCAATTGATTCACTATGAGGATTGATAAATATTTCAGGAGGTTTTTATGAATAGAACTCATATAAAGGTAATAGTATCAGTAGTACTGATCATAATTATTTCATCTAATATTTTTGCGTTTGCTCATGATACAATGCTAAATGTATCATACGATTCTTGCGCACCTGCTACTGTATCAAATAATAATTATTATATGGAAACATTAGTGGAAGACGGATTGGAAGAATGGTGGTATGATTTAGTTTACAGCGAAGAAGAGCAAGAAGAATCTCGACATATTGGAAATGAAGTTCAAACTATCAAATACTATTTTGCCGAATCAAGCAACGGATACTATTGGGATACTGATGTGGGTGCAGAAGAAGCGGAAGCAATCAAAGAAGCATATGCCAACAGTATGAAGCAATGGAATAATGTTTACTATTATTCTTACGATAGCAACGGTAATAGAACAACTCATAAGATAGTTAATATCGTTGAAGGAAGTGCTAATGATTTCAATATACTGATTTATCCTTATAGCACAATAAATGCAAATGCAAGTACAGGGCCGTTAGATAATTATAATTATCCTAATCAGCCTACCTTGGACGAGAAAGTGAATGGAATTGAACACAAGCATTATAACAAGTGGGTAATGTTCGTTAATGTTTTAGCGTTTGTAGGCGAATCAGCGATTGATAGACGAGTGAGAACAGGTGCTCATGAAATGGGTCACGTGCTTGGGTTGTTTGATGTTGATAAAGAATGTGATTTTGTTCTTCCGGATAATCATCATCAAGAACTTTTAATGATGGGTTATGAAAGTGCCATTACTCGTCCTACTTACAAAGACATCGCCGGAGTATCGATAACGCGAGGATTTCACACGGATGATGATCACAGATGGATGATAAGAACGAGGGATGACGGAAGTCAATATCTCATTTGTTCACTCTGTAATGGGATAAGAACGGAGTATGAATTGGATGAAGACGGCACTTATGAGGGACAAGCACCTGTTGTGTACGGCTCGTGCAATGATGATCACAGCTTAGCGGGCGGAAATATGCTCCTCGTTGCGACGGATTGTGTAAGAGATTTTTATAAATGCTTGAAATGCAGATATATCGAAGAAGTCGAACATTCTCACAGATACACAGAATGGGCGCCGTACAGCAGTACAGAGCATAAGGAAATGTGCTTGTGTGGATGGTTTGGAACAAACAGAGCAGCGCACGTTATCCGCT
>CALGCW010000326.1 GCA_937884385.1 uncultured Clostridia bacterium
TAGTTAGACCAGTGAGTAGTTCCGTCCCAAGTCGTCGCTGTGGCAGCATCATTTCCGACCTTAACAGAAGCTCCCGCAATATTCGAAACCGTCATATCTTCATGACAAGATGCACTTACACTTGAAAATTCAACTTCGCCTCCGAGCACAGATAGCTCAGTAGCCTGAATACCGTACATATTACCAACCATAGTGAGAGATCCTGTGCCCGAAACGTTTACACTTGATAAAGCAGTATATATACCTCTTCCGAAATCGTTCTCAGCTGTTAACGTATTTGTTCCATTGAGGACGATATTCAAGGGCAATTGTGTATCACCCATATATATACAACTTCTGTCGTTGATACCAGAAGATGCCATGCTTGGGCTTGCTTGCAACCCATTTAATGTTAGGGTGTATCCGGTCGTTGCATTATATTCTAACTTTGCATTCCAACTGTCCGGTTCAGCAGTCGTAACTGTGCCGCCATTTTGATAATACGCCACCACTCCTTCCGAAACCGGCGTATTATAACTCGCAAGCTGAACGCCACCGATATAAAAGCTAACGGTGTCGTCGCCCTCGGCAGCTGATATCGGTAATGCTCCAAGACCGGATATGGTCATCGTTAAGACCATACAGAACGCAAGCATCAACCCTAAAATTTTTGATTGTTTTCTCTCTTTCATAATGGTAATCTCCTTTTGGTTTTTGACAATCAACTTAACATTTTAAGTTTACTGCTTAGATTTTATCACATTTTTGGAAAAATGAATTGGCACGAATGAAATCGTAACCAATCGTAACCGGTTGAAAGAGATTGAATAATTCAATAAAATATGATATAATAAGAAAAAGGATAGTAAAAATTGAAGAAAAGAGGTGCAAGATGGCTGTTGAATACAGAAAACTTCTCATTATAGAAGATAATATCGAAGAGCTAAACGAATTAAGCACGTATTTTGGCATAAAAAATCAAGTCCATACCGCAACGACACTTTCCGAAGGAATAGAACTTGCGAAAAACAATACCTATGACGGTATTATTCTTGACCTGATATTACCCGACGGCAACGGAATGAACTTATTTAATGCTGTGGATAGCTTGCCACCCGTTGTTATTTTGTCTGATATCGGCTCGGAAGAATCTATTATGGAAGGATTTACACAAGGGGCTCTTGATTACGTGGTAAAGCCGTGTTCGCCAAAACTCCTTGAAATGCGTCTTTCCTTGCGACTGTTGCCAATTCAAAAAGCAATTATTACTGTAAACGGATTGACGGTAAACGCCGTTAAACGCACCTGCACCTTTCAAGATAAAACGATTTCTCTCACCTCGTCCGAATTTAATATTTTGTTATTCCTGATCACACACGCAGGGCAATACTTTTTGCCAAGCGAAATTTACGAAAACGTTTGGAAAATGAAAAGTCTTAACACAACGACAATAAAAAGGCATATATCCACGCTCCGCATCAAGCTGACAAACGCCTGCGGAAACGTGAAAATGATACATACCGAATTTGGAAAAGGATATTGTTTTACAGGGGAGGAAAAGCCGTGAAGAAAAAATCTTTATCACTTGCTATTTTTGCGGTCATACTTATAATCGGTACGCTGATATCCGTCCTTTTGCCAATGGTGGAAGAAAGGAGCATAGATATAGCCCCCTCGCACGATACCACCTATGAAATACAGGTCGGTTACGACAGAGAAAATAAAGTTGCCATTACAGAAACACATACGGCAACCACGGTTAAGGTAACCGATCTTTTTGAGGTTAAAAGACTGATCGCATACAATTACTATCCGAACGAGTATGCGGAAATATCGTCAAATGCTATCAGCAATGAGCATAATGGCGAAGCTCTTGCTTCAAAAGGTACACTTCGATACGTAATTACAAACATTGAGGGTATCAATCCCGCAAACGGAACGTGGGAAGAAGATCTTGCCCCCTATGCCGAGTACATAGGTGATGATGAACGGTTGCACCTTACGATGTATCTGCCGCCTATGCTTTCAGCCTGCAACGTATTCGTTCGTGTGCAACACGAAGCTTCTATGGGAACGCTGACGGGCTTTGATTCCGTGAAATATGCAACGACGGATCAAGAGCTTGCTTATGATGAAACGGTAGTACACGCAGACGGAACGGAAGGCATTTTTCTTGATATTCCGTTGATTGTATCAAACAGAGCTTGGAGTGAAAACCCAATTCAAAACGGCTGTATCGTCACCATTCACTATGAAGCCGAGGAAGGAAAACAGGTCGGATTTGTCGGTACGCCTATTATCGGTCTTGATGAATACGTGCGCTCTATTGTGGGCAGCGGTAACAATTTCAAATTGATTACAGGTCTTTTGGCTCTCATTACTTTCTTTATTTTCGTATTCGTTTGCATTTTGAAGCGCGCAACCGCTTTTGTTCCTCAACTTGTTTTTGCCATAGGTATTATGACCTTTGTGTATGCCTCAATGTCGCTTGTCGGAGCAACCACCTCTCCGTATTTATGGTTAGCCGTTCGCTCTGCGGCTGTCGGTATATTCCTGCTTGGCGCAAGTTTTACCTTGCCTAAATTCTTTGCAAAAATTCCCGTAAAGTATATCACCGCTGTTTTGTCGCTTGCTTATACGGGACTTGCTTTCTCCGTACCGCTTGTGAATATTGCAAACGCAGAAGCGATAACGCTTGCATATCAAATTATCGGTGTAATGACAAGTCTTGTCATTATTGGCTTTTCCGTTATGGAAATTCTTCGTGGAAAACGTTTTGATTTGTGTATCAACAACGCCTTATCCGTTGTCCTTGCAGGTTATGCAATGTTCTCTTTTTACGAAAGCACGAACGTACTTTACAGTCCTTTTATGTGGCTGTCCTTAATGATGCTCGGCGTTATTCTTGTGATCGGTTTCCGAGAATTTATATTATCTGAAAGCCGCAACCGTCAACTTACTGCCAATCTTGCGGCAGAGGTTGAATTGCAAACAAGAAATATGCGAGCCATTATTGACGAGCGAGAAAGAATTTTACAGTTCGTTTCTCACGATATGAAAAAGCCGCTTTCCTCTGCTCGTACTTACCTTTCTATATTGAGGCAGCGAGAAAAGAATGAGGAACAACTCAAAACCATTGATATTATCGAAGCAAAGGTTACGGATTTACACGAAAATCTTTCAACCGTTTCCGATTATGCAAAGCGGAAATACGTTGCGGAAACACCTGTAACCGTAGCGGTGGATGAAATTCTGAACTCTGTTTACGCAGAGCTTTCACCCGACGCGGAGGCAAACGGTATCGTAATGGAAATTTCAGCAAAACATTCCGTTGCTTTTGCCAAGCCCGACGCTTTGAAATCCGTACTTCAAAATCTCGTTCTGAATGCTATCGAACACGCAGATTGCAGTAAAATATGGCTTGGTGCATACCGCAAATTCGATAAGTGTGTTATTACAGTTTCGGATAACGGCAAGGGCTTCGGCGACAAGGACGTATTTCGTCCGTACTATTCCGGTAATGAGGGTGAAGAAAATATAGGACTTGGTTTGTATATCTGCAAGAGCCACATTGAAGCTATGAACGGCTCGCTTACTTACGAATATTCAGACCACAAATTGATATTTACTATTACTTTACCGATTGCTTAATATTTTAGCGGAAGTGTTCTAAACGCTTCCGCTTTTTTTGAGTATAGCATTAAGGCATCGACTTTCTCCGATGCCTTAATACTTATCTCTCCTCTCTATCATCCTTCTTCTTCCTACCTCTGAGCCAACTCGGTGTAGGAACGGTCTGTTTAGCGGTTTCTTGCTTTTCAATATCCGCAGGTTGTTCACCAAATCGCTTGGCAACCGCATTTTTGCTTGCGCGGAAGAAATTGTCTTGGCAATATCCGTACATATCGGATATGCGTTTATTTGCCGCTTCTTCCTTCTGCGGGCGGATGCTCATACGCTTTTCAGTCAGCTTCTCTTTGTCGAGGGTATCCGGTCTGCCCGCCTCGAACGTGAATTCCTCTATCTCTCTGTCACCGAGTGCCTCGGCAAGCGCCTCTTGCGTGCGTCCGTCACGACGGCG
>CALGCW010000327.1 GCA_937884385.1 uncultured Clostridia bacterium
AGCATAACACAAGAAGGTTCTTTCTTTTCGTTTTCCTTCTCAATAGCTTTTCGGTTTTCATCCAAAAACTTATCCAGTCTTGCCATAAGAAAATATCCGAATACAAAGACTCCGAGAACAGCTAATGCTAATACGATATCTCTCCAAACCTCCACTATGCTCACCTCCTAACCGTTTGAATAGCGGCGGTTATATATGAAAGCACTTCTGCAGCGCTTTGTCCTCTCCAATAACCAACAATGTTTTATCCTCAGATAACAGGGTATCCGGTGTAACCGCCACGTTGGTTTTGCCGTTTTGTTTAACGCCGATAATGTTAATGTTGTATTTCCTACGAACGTCAAGCTCTAAGACGGTCTTGCCGACCCAGGATTTCGGAATGGCAACCTCGAAAATAGAATGTGTTTCGTCCAATTCAATATAATCAAGAATATGGTCTGAACTGTATCGAATGGCAGCCCATTTTGCAACCTGCTTTTCGGGATATACCACTTCATCCGCACCGTTACGGAGCAGGAACTTTGCCTGTCCGTCACGCTCGGCACGGGATACCACCATCTTAGCTCCTAATTCCTTGAGCGAGCAGGTGGTTTCAAGGGAGCTTTGGAAATCGCCTCCGATGGCAACGATACAGACGTCGTAGTTATCAATACCGAGAGAACGCAGGAACTCCACGTTGGTACTGTCACCGATCTGTGCATTGGTTACGATGTCCATAGCATCGTTGACACGGTCTTCGTTGTGATCGACTGCCATTACCTGATGCCCAAGTTGATTGAGCTGCAGAGCAATGTGCTTTCCGAAATTTCCAAGTCCGATAAGTAATATAGATTTCATAATGTTTTCTCCTTTAACCTACTGTGATTCTTTCCTGCGGTAGTTTGGATAGCTTCTTGCCGCTTCCGGACAGTGCCGCATAAATGAGTGTCAGACCTCCGACTCTTCCAAAGAACATCAGCACCATCAGCACGCATTGAGACAGCGTTCCCAACTGCGGTGTAATTCCCAAGGTCAGACCGACCGTACCGATTGCCGATGCCGTTTCATAAAGACAGGTGCCAAACGGAAGTCCTTCCGCAACGCTGATCACCACGGCACCACCGAAAAAGAGGACGATATACATCATCAAAATGGTCGCCGCGTTTCGGACAATGCTATGATCTACTCTGCGTTTGAATATCTGTGTGTCTTCCTTGCGACGGAAGGTAGAAAACGCAGTGGCAAGTAATACGGCAAAGGTAGTGGTCTTCATACCGCCTGCGGTAGAACCGGGGGAACCACCGATCAGCATCAGCACGATTATGATTGCTTGTCCGGCACCGGTCATAGCAGTAAGATCTGCCGTGTTAAAGCCCGCCGTTCTCGGTGTCACCGCCTGAAACAGAGAACCAAGCACTCGTTCCTTCATCGGCATATCTGCAAAATCCACGAAGAAAAAGAATACGGCGGGAAGCAGAATCAGCAATGCCGACGTAACAAGGATAACCTTGCTCTGCATACGATACCTCTTAAAGTGAAGTTTGTTGGTGCAGACGTCTTCCCACGTGAGAAAGCCTATACCGCCGATCACAATAAGCAGCATCACGGTGACGTTGATAACCGGGTTTCCGAGATATGAGGTGATCGAAGCAAACTTCGCACCTTCTGTTCCCATTACGTCAAATCCGGCATTGCAAAATGCGGACACAGCATGAAATACTCCAAGCTTTAAGGCTGTGAAAAAGCGATATTCCTGACAGAAGCGAATGGTAAGGATGATTGCGCCGCATGATTGAATCAGAAAAGCGCCATATAAAATTCGCTTTTGTACACGGAGAACATCTCCGATATC
>CALGCW010000328.1 GCA_937884385.1 uncultured Clostridia bacterium
GGTAAGCGTGTTGACTATTCCGGCCGTTCCGTTATCGTTGTAGGTCCTAACCTTAAGATCTACCAGTGCGGTCTTCCCAAGGAGATGGCTCTTGAGCTCTTCAAGCCCTTCATCGTTAAGCGCCTTACTGAGATGCAGAAGGCTGCAAACGTAAAGGAAGCGCAGAAGAAGATCGACAAGGCGTATATGTATCCCGAGGTTTGGGACGCTCTTGAAAACGTTATCAAGGAGCACCCCGTAATGCTCAACCGTGCGCCTACGCTCCACCGCTTGTCAATTCAGGCGTTTGAGCCCGTCCTCGTTGAGGGTCGTGCGATCAAGCTCCATCCCCTCGTATGTCCTGCGTTCAACGCGGACTTCGACGGTGACCAGATGCCCGTTCACGTTCCGCTTTCAGCAGAGGCTCAGGCAGAGGCGAGATTCCTTATGCTCTCCGCAAACAACCTTCTTAAGCCCGTTGACGGACGTGCAGTTACTATTCCTTCACAGGATATGATCCTCGGTTCTTACTATCTTACGATGGATAAGCCCGGTGAGCCCGGCGAAGGAATGATCTTCCGCAACTTCGATGAAGCCGTAATGGCTTATGAAAATAAAGTTCTCGGTCTCCACGCACCCATTAAGGTAAGAGTAGAGAAGGAGATCGGCGGCGTTATGAGATCAAAGGTCATCGACGCAACTCTCGGACGTCTCATCTTCAACCAGTCCGTTCCTCAGAATCTCGGCTTCGTTGACAGAACCGATCCCGAAAAGGCGTTCGACCTTGAGATCATGTTCGTTATCAAGAAGAAGGAGCTTGGTCAGCTTATCGACAGATGTATCAAGTACAATGGTACTCCCGTCTGCGCAGAGATGCTTGACAACATCAAGGAGATGGGTTATAAATACTCAACTCGCGCATCCTTCTCCATCTCCGTTTACGATATGACTATTCCCAAGGAAAAGAAGGAATATCTTGCTGCCGCTGAAAAGAAGGTCGACGTTATCCGTCAGCACTACAACCGCGGTACTCTTTCCGAGGAGGAGAGATATAACAACGTAGTCAAGATCTGGGACCAGACAACAAAAGAGGTCACAGACGCGCTTCAGAGAAGCTTTGACACGTACAACCCCATCAAGATCATGTCCGATTCCGGCGCCCGTGGTTCCGTACAGCAGATGCGTCAGCTCGCAGGTATGCGTGGTCTTATGTTCGCTGCGAACGGTAAAACCATCGAGCTTCCCATCAAGTCTAACTTCCGTGAAGGTCTTAACATCACAGAGTACTTTATGGGTGCGCGTGGTTCACGTAAGTCACTTTCCGATACGGCTCTCCGTACGGCGGACTCCGGTTACCTTACCCGCCGTCTCGTTGACGTTTCTCAGGACGTTATCGTCACTGAAGAAAAGTGCGATACGAAGAAGGGTGCTTGGGTCAGCGAAAACGTTGATGCAAAGGAAGGAAACGTTCTTGAAACACTTACTGACAGAATCGTCGGCAGATATACTATCGGTGATATCGCTCATCCCGAAACGGGTGAGATTATAGTTCGCGACGACGAGATGATCTCCGATGAGCAGGCTAAGGCTATCGAGGCTGCCGGCATCAAGAGCGTTCATATCCGTTCTCTTATCCAGTGTCACGCTAAGCACGGCGTTTGTGCTCATTGCTACGGTGCGGACCTTGCATCCGGTAAGAGAGTAAGCGTTGGTGAGGCTGTTGGTATCATCGCGGCACAGTCCATCGGTGAGCCCGGTACACAGCTTACGATGAGAACCTTCCACTCCGGTGGTGTCGCAGGTAGCGATATTACACAGGGTCTTCCCAGAGTTGAGGAGCTCTTCGAGGCTCGTCAGCCCAAGAAGGCTGCTATTATGACCGAGCACAGCGGTGTAGCTCGCGTTCAGCTTGGCGAAAACGCTAACGTTCACGATGTATTCATCACAAGTGAAGAAACCGGCGAACAGGTTAAATATGCAATTCCTTACGGTACAAAGCTTACTGTCGTTGACGGTCAGCACGTCGTAAGAGGCCAGGTGCTTACAGAGGGTAGTAAGGCTCCTGCGGATATTCTTCGTATTCAGGGTCTTGATGAGGTTTACTCCTACATCATCACTGAAATTCAGAAGGTATATCGCGGCCAGTCCGTTTCCGTTAATGATAAGCACATTGAGATCATCGCCCGTCAGATGACGAGAAAGGTGAGAGTTGAAGAAACAGGAAATACTGATCTTCTTGTCGGCTCCGTTGTTGATGTTTCTGAATTTGAAGCGGAAAACAATAAGGTCCAGGCTCGCATTGATGCGGGCGAAGAAGAGCTTGAGTTTGCAACTTGCTCCCCCGTCCTTCTCGGTATCACAAAGGCTGCTCTCGCGACCGAATCCTTCCTCTCTGCGGCTTCCTTCCAGGAAACCACAAGAGTTCTTACCGATGCGGCAACGAACGGTAAGATCGACCACCTCAGAGGTCTTAAGGAGAACGTTATCATCGGTAAGCTCATTCCCGCAGGTACGGGTATGAAGTGCTACCAAAATATCAGTGCTCGCCCCACAGAGGATAAGGCAGAATAATGCTTTTAGCTTCCCCCGACGCCCGAAAGGTGCGTCGGGGAATTTACCTATTATATATATACGCGCGCGTGTATGTGAAATAGAGATTTTTTGGCTCAAAACATATACAAAATCAACAAAAAACAAAATTAAAAATTGTATACGTTGTGTAAAGTGCTAAAAAATTCAAAAAAATATATTTTTCTTGACAAAGAGGTTATTTAGTGATATAATAAACTGTAATTGTTTGTAAACTCGGAGCAGTAGGGAATGCCCGAAAATCGGAGCTTCAAACAAATATTTTGACAGTATCACAACGGAAGTTGTGTCTGTATAAACATTAAATTTTTGAAGAAGGAGGAAGAAAATGCCAACCTTTAACCAGCTTGTAAGACAGGGACGTAGTGATAAGGTTTATAAGTCCAAAGCACCCGTGCTTCAGAAGGGCTTTAACACACTTCACAATGAACCTACCGACCAGCACGCACCTCAGAAAAGAGGAGTTTGCACAAAGGTATCTACAACAACACCCAAGAAGCCTAACTCTGCTCTTCGTAAGATCGCAAGAGTAAGACTTACAAACGGTCTTGAAGTTACTACCTATATCCCCGGTATCGGTCATAACTTGCAGGAGCACTCAGTTGTCCTCATCAGAGGCGGAAGAGTTCGTGACCTGCCTGGTGTACGTTACCACATCATCCGCGGTACGCTTGACGCTCAGGGCGTAGCTAACCGTAACCAGAGCCGTTCTAAATACGGTGCAAAGAGACCCAAGAAGAAATAATCGGTCTCCACAAACTAAGGGTATAAAGCAAAATATTCGCTCGTCTGAAAGAGCTGCATAAATTTAATGTTTAAGGCAGACCACGCCGACGTGCATTGACAGAAGAAATGCTTTTGAGTACCTATGATTTCATAATATTAATGAAGGAGGGAAGAAAAGTGCCGAGAAGAGGTAAAATTTCCAAAAGAGACGTATTGCCGGATCCCCTTTACGGATCTAAGCTTGTAACAAAGCTTATCAACAACGTTATGCTTGACGGTAAAAAGGGAGTAGCACAGAAGATCGTATACGATGCATTCGCAATCGTTGAAGGCAAGACAGGTGAGAACCCTGTTGAGGCTTTCCAGGCTGCTCTTGAAAACATTATGCCTGTACTTGAGGTTAAGGCTCGCCGTGTAGGCGGTTCTACCTATCAGGTTCCCATGGAGGTAAGAGCTGAGAGACGTCAGACTCTTGGTCTCCGTTGGCTCGTTGGTTATTCCAGAAAGCGCGGAGAGCGCACAATGGCAGAAAGACTTGCAAACGAGATCATGGATGCAAAGAACAATGCCGGTGCAGCCTTCAAGAAGAAGGAAGAAACACACAGAATGGCAGAAGCAAACAAGGCTTTTGCACACTACAGATATTGATTTTGAAGGAGACTTACAATGCCAAGAGAATATTCGCTTGAAAAGACAAGAAATATTGGTATTATGGCCCATATCGACGCCGGTAAGACCACTACAACAGAGCGTATCTTGTTCTACACAGGTAAGACTCATAAAATCGGTGAGACACACGATGGTTCTGCTACAATGGACTGGATGGCACAGGAACAAGAGAGAGGTATTACGATCACTTCCGCTGCTACCACCTGCTATTGGGCAAAATCTGAATTCCACAACGATGCTGCTGCAACAAAAGCAAACACACATCGTATAAACATTATCGACACACCCGGACACGTTGACTTCACAGTTGAGGTTGAGCGTTCTCTTCGTGTACTTGACGGTGCAGTTACCGTTCTTTGTGCAAAGGGTGGTGTTGAACCCCAGTCTGAAACTGTATGGCGTCAGG
>CALGCW010000329.1 GCA_937884385.1 uncultured Clostridia bacterium
CCCAAGCGACAAAAGCTTTTTGGTTCTTTTTCTCGAAAAAGAACATATTCTTCTCTTTGTAACTTCTCCCCGATAAAGTCCCAATTCAACACTACGAAAGGAGGCAGAAAAAATGAAAAAATGCACACTGTGTCCTCGCGGATGTTCTGTAGACCGAGAAGCGGGCGAGCGCGGCTTTTGCGGCGCAAGCAGCGAATATATCATTGCATCTGCCGACCTTCATATGTGGGAAGAGCCCTGCATAAGCGGAACGCGCGGCTCGGGCGCGATATTCTTTTCGGGCTGTAATCTGCGTTGCGTGTTCTGCCAGAACCGTGACATCAGCCGAGAGATAGCGGGCAAAAAATACAGCGAGGACGAGCTGATAGCCAAAATGCTTGAGCTTGAAGGCAAAGGCGCACACAATATAAACCTCGTAACGGCAACTCCCTATTCTCTTTTCATTGCCAAAACGCTCGAAAAGGCAAAAAAGCAACTCAACATACCAATAGTATATAACTGCGGCGGATATGAAAGCATCGACTCCCTTCGCGCACTGGACGGACTCGTTGATATTTATCTGCCCGACTTCAAATATTTCGACGACGATAAGGCTCGATCCTACTCCTCTGCACCAAATTATGCAAGGATCGCAGGCGAGGCATTGCGCGAGATGCACCGCCAGGTCGGAAAGCTGACGCTCGACGAAAACGGCATCGCAACGCGAGGTCTCATAGTGCGTCACCTTTGCTTGCCCGGCTGCAGAGAGGACAGTAAGGCGGTACTAAAATATATTTCCGAAATGATACCGTCAAGTGAGGTCACACTCTCTCTGATGCGCCAATACACTCCCGATTTTGCGGATGAGGACGCACCAAGGGCACTGCACCGCAGACTGACGAGCTTTGAGTATAACGACGTACTTTCCTACGCGTTATCTCTTGGCTTTGATGGCTTCTCTCAGGAAAAAGAGTCCGCAAAACGTGACTTTACACCCAAATTTGACAAAGCTTAGCTTCATCCACCCTCAATTGGGGTTTATCGGTGCGATGAAATTTTAAATCATAGGGCGGGGGGCTTGTGCATAATTTCAAACATCCCTATAAATATAGTACTAACACAAAGTGAGGAAAAAATATGTGTTTCATATGCAAAAGAATTGAAATGATCAAAAACGGTGAGAACCCTTATTTTGTCAAAGAGCTTGAAACAGGCTACGTAGTGCTTGGCGACCATCAGCATTTTGAGGGCTATACACTATTTTTATGCAAAAAGCACGTCAGCGAGCTTTTTGAGCTTGACCACGGCTTCAAAATGAAATATCTTGAAGAAATGTCCCTTGTGGCTGAGGCGGTATCACACGCGTTTGACGCAGAAAAAATGAATTACGAGCTGCTCGGCAATGGGGATACTCACCTTCATTTTCATCTTTTTCCGCGCAGGACGGGCGATATCGGAGATCACGGCAACGCGGGCAAGGGCCCTGTGTGGTGGTATCCTATGGAAAAAATGTACTCCGCAGATAACATTCCGTCACCCGACAAGCTTGTGGAAATGAAAGAAAAACTACTTGCGGAGATAGAAAAAATACAAATCTGACCTTGAGGAAATAAATATGCAGTTTTTAAATACAGACTTTCTAAAAAGCGAAGAAATAAAATTGATCGTAGACAAATTAACCGAGGGCGATCCCGCCAGGGGTTGGGTGCCTGCATATCACTTTCATATTTGCGATCTTAACGGAAGAATAATCGGAATGTGTGATCTGCGAATAGGATATACCGATGGCCTTTACTACGGAGGTCACATAGGCTATAGCATCAACAAGGATCACAGAGGTCATCATTATGCCGCCAAAGCTTGTAGGCTTCTCTTCTCTTTGGCTAAAAAGCACGGTATGAGTTATTTGTATATCACTTGCGATCCTGGCAATCTGCCCTCCAAAAAGACATTGGAATTTTTGCAGGGGGACTATCTTGGCATCGTGGAATTGCCCGAGGATAATGATATGAGAATCAACGAAGGCAAAACGCATAAATGTATCTTTAAGTTCACACTATAAATTCCGATCCATAAAATAGAAAACGCCGACAGACTACATGATCTGCCGGCGTTATTACTTGCTTATTCAGTTATCATCTCTCAACAAAGGTGTACTCGGGACAGCTATCGATAGTATCGAAGTAATATCCCTCTCCCACAATGTATTCAAGCACTTCGGCAAGGCAATCGCGCATTGCCTTTTTATCGTGCATAAGAACTATGAGGGGAAGCTCATTTTCCTTTGCGCTCTCAATGCTGCTCTTAAGCGAGCGCATAAAGTAATCAAGATCGCTCTCGCCCTTTTGGCGGTAAGCGTTATCCGCATCATTTGTAAGCGCAGTCCAGTCGTATATCATATATCCCGCACCGCGAACTGCCGCTATGTATTCTACCGCCTCTTCATCGCTGAGCTGATAGTTGTTCGTTCCACCCGGGAAACGAAGCACCTTGGGCATCTTCGCAAAGGCTTCCTCACCTATCGCGGCGATCATCGCATCCTCATACTGCTCTATCTCGTCGATAAATACACCCGTTGAAGAGTAAATCAGATCATCTATGTCGTGAGAATATGAGTGACAGCCTACAAGATGACCCTTTGCAACCGTTTGCGCTATCCTGTCAGGAAAACGTGTGACGTCCTGACCCTCAACGAAGAATGTTGCCGCGATTCCGTACTCCTCAAGCATATCGAGAATCGGCAAAGTATTGTCACGCGTCGGTCCGTCGTCAAAGGTAAGGTACATAATCTTGTCCGCGCTGACCTCGTTGGCGTGTAGCTTAACGGCAGAGCCAATCTCAATAAACAGCTTTCCATCCTCTGCTTTTCCGACGTATTCTATATTTTCAACGAGATTGGGGCGCTTTGAAGCGGTAGGTATGACCTCATAGGATATTTCAAGCTCGTCAAGAATCCCCTTGACCTCATTCAGTCTCATTCCCTTGGAAATGGCGAGCTCGATATACTGCGCTTCGGGTCCGTCTCCAATCACGGGCTCATCGGGCTTCTGTGAAAATTTCTCCACCACACAGAGCACAAGTATCGCAAGAACTATAAGACAGATCACAAGCGTGATCACAAGCGGGGCATTATTGCTTTTGTTTACGTTTTGGGTATCGTTCATTTTAAAAATTCCTCAACTGATATGTAATACCTCAATATTGTAGCATTTTTTGAAGCATTTTACAAGGCATATTTACCAAATTGTTAAAAAATATCGTATTTTTTGGTAACTCTATTGCAAGCGAGACTCAAAAGTGCTAAAATAAACGGTAGTGAAAAATATATTGACAGGAGGAAAATATAAAAATGAGTTTTTCTGAATTTTTGAATTCAAGACGCGACGCGTGCCGTGCGCTCGTTGCCGAGCTTTATAAAACGTATTCATACGTTGGAATTCTCGGCTCCGATGTCAAATCAAGCGCATACCGCGTAAACAGAAACGTATCCGATATCGGCGAGGGCGGTGCTGCAGAGTGCGGCTTCGTTGTAAAAATGCATGACGGACGCGCGTTCTTTGAATATTCCATTGATGACATCACAGGTGATATCCCCACTCTTGCAAAAAGGATAATTGAAGCCGTAAGACCTGCCGCATCCCTTGAGGGTAAGCAGATCAGCGTTCCCACTCCCGCCGACGAGCCAATGGTAAAGTCCTTCTCCCGCGAATGTGACTTTGATAGCTACACCGACGAAGAGATCCTTGCTAAATGCGTTGAAATAAGGGACTCCATTCTTTCAAAGAGCGACAAGCTCCTTAACGCAATGGTAGCAGTAATGCCCTTCACCGTTTCCAAGCTCTTTATCTCGGGCAACCGTGAGCTCGATCAGTTCTATTCCTGGGTCAACGTTATGGCGGTTGGCGTTTATCGCGAAGGCGAAAAAATGGTTATGGCGCGCGAGGGTACTTATTCCAATCTTATGAGTGAGGCTCTCTCCGAAATGCCCTCGCATATAGACAAGCTCGTGACAAAATGCGAGAAGCTTGCAAAGGCAAAGCCCATAGTTCCCGGTGTTTATGACGTAATAACCGACCCATCCATCTCCGGACTTATCGCGCACGAGGCGTTCGGTCACGGCGTTGAGATGGACCAATTCGTAAAGGACCGCGCGCTTGCTAAATACTACGTTGGCGACTACGTTGCTTCCCCCATCTGCAATATGCACGACGGTGCGGCGGCAACCTTCTCAACGGCAAGCTATTTCTTTGACGATGACGGAGTTTTGGCACACGATACGCAGATCATAAAGGACGGTATACTCGTTGCGGGTATTTCCGACCTTGTTTCAGCAACCGAGCTTGGAACAGAGCCCACGGGCAACGGTCGCCGTCAGTCCTATAAGAGAAAGGCATACAGCCGTATGACTAACACCTTTTTCTCACCCGGCAAGGATAAGCTTGAGGATATGATCGCATCCATCAAGCACGGATATATGCTGTTTGAGACCAACAACGGTATGGAGGACCCCAAAAACTGGCAGATACAGTGTACAGCGGAGTACGGAATTGAGATCGTTGATGGCAAGCTCACAGACAATTACGTTTCCCCCGTGGTTATGAGTGGCTCCGTACCCGAGCTTCTCAAATCCATCACTATGGTTTCCGACGATTTCAAGATCATCGGCGCAGGCTCCTGCGGAAAGGGCTATAAGGAATGGGTGCGCGTTTCCGACGGCGGACCTGCTTTGAAAGTGAGGGTTAAATTAGCATGATGAACAGAGTAATCAATATACTTAAAAATACGGACGGCATCTCCGATTGGAAGGTGAACTCCGTCAGAACAGAGTCAACGGAGCTGTTCTTCGTACACAAGTCTCTTGAAACGGTTAGAAGCACCGACACTACGGACCTCAAGGTGACGCTCTACGTTGCCCACGACGGTGCTCTCGGTGAGGCTACCTTCTCGGTTTATTCCTCCTACGGCGAGGATAAGATAAGAGAAGAGATCGAAAAGGCAAAGAAAAAGGCGGGCATCATCAAAAATCAGCCCTACTCCCTTCCCGAATGTGAGTGCGGAGAATACGCACCCGCGTCAAATTTTGCTTCCTACGAGCCACACGCGCTCGCTTCCCTTATAGCAGATGCTTGCTTTGAAGCAGACTGTGTTGAGGGCGGCTCGCTCAACGCGACCGAGATATTCGTTTACCGCGACGTGATCACCGTAAAGAACAGCCGTGGCATCGATAAAACACAAACCAAATACCGCGCTATGGTCGAGGCGATCCCCACATTCAACGGTGAGGAAAGCGTTGAGCTCTACGAGCAGTACAATTTCACGGAATTTGACCGCAACGCCGTTGTTGAAGAAATAGCAAAGAAGATGCGCGAGGTTCGCGACAGATACGAGGCGAAATCGCCCGAAAGCAAGCTTTCCTGCCCCGTCATCCTAGACGCACCCGAGCTTGAACAGCTCTTTGGCAACTTTGTCGGAAACCTTAATTTCTCAATGGTTTATCAGCATTCCAATGCCTTTGGCGTAGGTGACGATATTCAAAAGGATGCAAAATCCGACAGAATGAGCATCACAATGCGCGGCGCAGTTCGCGGAAGTGTGCGTTCATCCGCCTTCGACGGTGACGGTGTCACTCTCGTTGACAGAAAGATAATAGACAACGGCAAGGCAGTTGCTCTTTGGGGAAGTTCAAGATACGCACAGTATCTCGGAGAAGTAAGCACGGGCAATCTCGGCTGTATATCCGTCGAATGCGGAAGCCTTACGGACGAAGCAAAATGCAGTGCTCCCTATTTCCGTTGCGCTTCAATGAGTGGTCTTCAGGTGGATATCTATAACGATTACATCGGCGGTGAGGTCCGCCTCGGCTACTACTTCGACGGTGAACGCGAGAATCCCGTCACAGGCATCTCCATAAGCGGTAAGCTCAGCACCGCACTCGCAAATATGCGCCTCTCGACCGAGTCCACCACCTACGAGGACTATAACGGACCCAAGTGCGCCATCTTCGAGGGAATTGAGATAGTTTGATCTTTGCTTGAAGTGATCGGCGAACGATACGTTTTTCAGGAGAAGTGACAAATAGAAGAAGATGTTCTTTTTTGAAAAAAAGAACCAAAAAACTTTTGGAGAGCTTCGCAAATAAACTCCGCGCAAATTGTGTTGTGACACGTCACAACACATAACGATTTTCTC
>CALGCW010000330.1 GCA_937884385.1 uncultured Clostridia bacterium
ATAAGGGAAAGAAGACCGTCCACCATACCAAGACCTGCACGAAGGATAGGAACGATAGCGAGCTTTTTACCCTGGATCATCTTCTGCGTTGACTTGCAAATGGGGGTCTCGATAACAACGTCCTCCAAGGGAAGATCGCGAGTAAGCTCATAGCCCATAAGCATTGCTATCTCATTAAGAAGCTGACGGAAATCCTTTGAACCGGTATCCTTATCTCTCATAATAGTAAGCTTGTGCGCGATAAGGGGGTGATCCATAATGTGTAAAGTACTCATAAA
Organism: uncultured Clostridia bacterium; assembly: GCA_937884385.1. GTDB lineage: Bacteria > Bacillota > Clostridia > Oscillospirales > CAG-272 > RGIG4608. Next base: position 279 of record CALGCW010000330.1, read on the forward strand.
ATTGCTCCAATCCGCTGAAAAAACAGCATATTTATTTTTATCCTGTATATTATACATCTTATTTCTGCTTTTTTCAAGTGCTTTTTCGCAAAAATAACACAAAAAATCAAAAAGACCTCTTGCGAGGTCTTTTTCTTTACACAGTTATTTCTTTGTATCCGCGCTTTTTGATGCGCATGAGGAAAACACCCAGACAAATCATAGAAGCAATAGCAATACAAATGTTGCTGATACCCATTGATATGCCCGCCGCCTCAGCACCTATCTCCCTGTGAAAGGTCTGCAAATACCAAAGGACGGGTATTCTGAAGACGAATACGCGGCTGATATTCAGCACCATCGTCAGCTTCGTCTGCCCAAAGCCGTAAAGTACGCCGAGAACGGCAGAATTTACCGCAAGCGCAAGAATAGAGAGCGAATCGTAGCGGTTTATACTCTTGATCAGGCTAAGGAACAGCTCCGCATCGGGAGCATCCGCGTTTTGATTATAAAGCGATATTATCTCATCCTGCAGGGTAAAGCGAACGAGCACGTAGCCTATAATGCCGAGCGCAGTTGCCATAAAGAAAGAGTATTTAAACGATCTGAGCGCGCGCTTATAATTACCTGCCCCGAGGTTTTGGCTTATTATGGTCGACGTCCCCTCCTCAAATGAGTTTATCGGCGTCGTGACGAGCCCACACATATTATTGGATACACCGAGCGCACCCACTACAAGCGGCCCGTATGCCTTGCACATCGCATTGATGCTCACCTTGCCGAAGGAAAAAATGAATTTCCCAAGAAAGATGGGGAGCGACATTGAAAGTATCTCGCGACAAACGCCCCATTTGAATCTGAATTCCGCGAGCTTTATTACGAATACGTTTCTCTTGTCGATCATCATCGCAAGAAGCACCAAAAACATTACCGCCTGCCCGATAAGGGTCGCAACCGCCACCCAAACGAGATCACGTAGCTCCAAGATCCAAACGAACAGCAAAGAGAACGCAAGCTTAATAAGCATTACGAGGATATTTAGCCAGAACATTATTTTGGTGTTTCCCTTTGCCTTCTGCATCGCCATAAAGACGCTGTTATAGAATACGAAGGCAAGCGTTATTACTTGAACGATAAAATAACCCGTTCCAATGCTGATCAGCTCGTCGGGTACGCCCGAAAGCCTTAGAATAGGAACTGCAAAAGGCACGCATATACCGAGAAGCAAAGCGATAACGACTGTGGAGATAGAGACCGTCTGATTTGAGTGAAAGCGTGCAAGCTCCATATCTCCCGATCCAAAATGACGCGCCACAAGTATACCGCCGCCGGCGGCAAGTCCCGAGCCAAGCGACGAGAGCAGATGCTGTATCTGTGATAGCGACGATACCGCGCTTACACTCGTTGGGTCAATTTTCGCAACGACGACCGCATCTATCACGGCGTAGAACGAGTTGAATAAATTATACAGAAAGATAGGCGCGCAAATGCTTACGATAGTCATCATAAGATTGCCGTGCAAGATCCTATCCCTGCGTTTAAGATCCTTTTCCGAAATCATTTTCTCTCCGCAAGCTCCCAAAGCAAATCCTTCATCTCTTCGTGCGTGCTTACAACGTGATCGGGCACGACCTCAATATCGGGATAACTGCCCGATTGACGGGTCTGTATATACACCGTCTTCAATCCTGCAACAAATGCCCCAAGCACGTCATCGTGCATATCGTTTCCGACGTAATAATTCTCCTGCCCCTTAATTCCCCATCCCTTGATGGCGATATAAAATATCTCAAGATCGGGCTTTTTTGTTCCGACATCACTTGAAATAATGATGCCGTCAAAGCAGGATGCGAGCCCAAGCTCGTCAAGCTCGTCGCGAGTAAAGCAGGCTTGCGCATTTGACACGAGATATACGCCCGCGCCCCTTTGCTTAAGTCCTGCAAGCATCTCCTTAACATAAGGGAAAAGGGTCAGATCCTCACGTGACAAAAGACGGAACTCCCTTGCGAGAGCCTGTGCATTTTCACGGTCCATTCCGCGTTTTTCAAGCATTTCCTCGAACACGCGAAGCAGATCAAATTCCGCAAAATTATGCGCCCTCTCATCACTCAAGCGCTTGCAGATCGCGTGGTATTCATTTTTAACAAGCGTCCCGTCCTCTTCGCCGAGAATACGAGCCACGCCCTCCCACAGGGAAGACTTCTGCTCATCGGTCCAGACGTCTGCGAGCGTTCCGTACAGATCAAACAAAAAGTTCATATTTTTTCCTCACCATATAAACGGTATTAATCTATACCTTACCTTCGTTTTATATTCATCATAACCCTCAAGCTCACGCGAAAGGACCTCTTCCTCGTTTTTTATGCGTTTAGCAATAATGAAGGGATATGCCAAAAATACCGCAAGGGATATTACAGAGCCAAGAACAACAGGCATAGCCAAAAACAAAAGCACGGTGGCAAAATACATCGGGTGGCGAACCACTCCGTAAAGACCGCTTGAGATGACCTTTTGTCCTTCAACCACCTTTATAGTCCTTGAAAGATATACGTTTTCACGAAGCACCTCGGCATAGAGGAGGTACGCAATAATGAACACTACAGTGCCAACGATATTTACTCCGAATGGCAAAGGAAGCCATCCGAAACGGAAATCAAGCCCCGCCAACACAAAGCCCGCAATAAACATAAGTCCCGAGAGCTTTACAACGGTGCTCTGCTCCCTTTCCTTCTCCTTTGCATCAAGTCGACTTTTAAGAAGCATAGGATTTTTGATCATCATAACGATTCCCGCGCCAAACATAGGAACGAAAAGCACTGCCATAAGCAGCCAGCCGCCTGTGAAGAAAAGCGTGCCTGCGGGCAAAAATATCAATGCCCCTACAAGGACCACCCCAAGCGAAAATTTGATAATAGCCTCAAAAAACAGTTTAAGTGTCATAATACCACCTCCACGTTCAAAATTTCGTTTTTATTCGTCATATTATACATTATTTTTACAATTTTTTCAAGTATTAATCAAAAATACACAAAAATTTTAAAATTTATATTTTGATGTTGACTTTTTTTCATATTAATTATAGAATTAATATGTACGTGTATGCGTACAAGCATATAAAAAATCAATAAAGGAGTCAAAGCAATGAATTTCAAAAGAATCACATCGCTTTTGCTTGTAATCGTAACGCTTATGCTTACGCTCGCAAGCTGCAACCTCGAGGATATCGTTAACGGTCTTCAGGGTACTACCACAGCACCCTCTACAACAACGACACCCTCCACAACGACGACACCCACCACATCCACAACGGAAAAAGAGCCCGACCCCGAGCCTGAGAAGGATTGGGATGAGCTCTACGATATCATTACCATCGCAGAAGCTATTGAGATAGCAAAAGCAGAGACAAGCACGTCTCCCACGGTAAGATACTACGTAAGAGGCACTATCGTTAAGGTAAGCAACCCTGCATACGGTGAGATGACGATCTCCGACGGCACGGGTGAGATCTACGTTTACGGTACGTACAGTGCAGACGGCGAGATCGGATATGCTGATTTCGAGGAAAAGCCCGTTAAGGGTGATGAGGTGCTCCTTCATTGCACTCTCAATACATATAATGATTCCCCCCAGGTCAAGAATGCTCGCCTTATCGACTTTAAGGTAGCGGACAAGGGCGATATCGACGCTTCCGAATATACGGAAATGACTCTTGATGAGGCACGCGACGCAGAGCTTGGCACAAAGGTCAAGGTAAAGGGCGTGGTCGCAAGAATTACATACGCAAACGGAATGAAGCCCAGCGGTGTTTATATCGTTGACGGCACAAACTCCATCTACGTTTATGACGCAGACATCGCAGGTCAGGTAAATATCGGCAACACCGTCACCGTTCTCGGTGAAAAGGACTACTGGGTGCTTGAGTCAGAGTCCGCTAACGCAAGCAAGCACGGATATAAGGGCTGCTGCCAGATCTCAAGTGCAGTTCTTCTTGAAAACGATAAAGCAACAAGCGACGTTGACTTTAGCTGGTGTGAGGAAAAGACCGTCAAGGAGATCCTCAATACACCCGTCACAGAAAACGTAACAACTACCACATATAAGACCGTGGCACTTGTTAAAAAGGTTCCTGGCAACGGCTTTGTCAACTACTATTTCTTCGATCTCGACGGTGAAACAGGCGCGTATACCTACACGCAATGCAACGGTAATGACTTTACTTGGCTCGATGAATTCGACGGCAAGATCTGCACCGTTTACCTCTCACCTATGAACGCAAAGTCCACATCCAGCGATTGCTACTTCAGATTCCTTCCCGTATCGGTCGTTTACGAAGGATATACCTTCGATCTTGCAAAGGTACCTGCTCACATCGTTGAATACTACGGTGTTGATCAGTTCCTTTCCGAGTATACGGGTAATCCCCTTCTCGAGCTCGTCACAACAGTCGACAGCGAGCTTCTCGGCTTCACCGGAGCAACTCTTACCTATACCTCCGATAATGAAAGCGTAGTTTACTTCACAACCACCGAAGACGGCAAAACAGTATTGAACTGCGGCGTAAACGGTGTGGCTAACGTCACTATCACAGGCACGTACGGTGAATATACACATTCCGAAAGCGTAAAGGTAACTGTCAACGCTCCCGCAGAGTCAAACGGACTTACGATCGAAGAAGCTATAGGAACCGAGGTCGGTGAGATCATCCAGGTTGAAGGTATCATAGGTCCCTCTCTTGTAAATAAAGACGGCTTCTATCTTATCGATGAAACGGGCGTTCTCGCCATCGTTGTAAATGATTCTTCCGTTTGGGAAGGTCTTTCAATAGGTCAGAAAGTTGTTATAGAGGGTAAGAGGGATAAGTTCAACAGTGGTAAAAACGGATACGGTGTGACTTGCCTTACGAGCGCTACCGTTGCGGTAAATTACTACGGTAGCCACGAATACTCCACAAGCTCCTTTATCACAGATAAGACCCTTAACGATTTCTACACGCTCGATGCTAATGTTGACTACTCAACACAGGCATTCGTTGCTACAGGTAAAATTGTTGTAGAAGAAACAACTTATTATTCAAATATTAAGCTTGCTACTCCCGACGGAAAGACAATGATTACTCTCTACTCCTCAAGCTCCAATCAGTACAGTTGGCTTAAGGAATTTGCAGGTGAGGAAATCACTGTTGAGATTGTTCCCTGCAACTGGAACGGTAAGTCTTTCTGGGCAGGCTGCGTCATCGCAGTAATCACCGAGGACGGCAAGGTTTATAACGAACTTAACTTCACAGCAGGTAAATAATCAAATAAAAAGCAAGCCACTCCATGCGGAGTGGCTTGCTTTTGCTAAATTGGGATTTGTCTAAGCCTTCCCCTGAGGGGAAGGGGAACCGCTCGCGGTGGATGAGGGGATCGAAATCTACGCAAATAATAGGATTTTTCAACAGCATTATAATTTAAAAGAAACCTCATAAAATTAAAGGCTTTGATTTTGTGAGAAAGCCGTTAGTATAACCCAAATGCCGTTCCCCTCATCCGTCAGGCATACGCCTGCCACCTTCCCCTCAGGGGAAGGCTAAGTGCGCGATAAATCAAAATTTGAACTACAAAAATCGCAGGCGGAGAAAAAATTCTCCGCCTGTTTAGGTCGTGAGGAGGAAATCTCACAACCGTTGCCGTTAAATTAAATTATTCCTCGTTGGAAGCATTCTCTTCCTTGATCTTCATAGCTATATTCATAGGAACCTGCTCGTAGCCTGTTTCTGTGAATGTGAAGCTACCTCTACCCTGTGTCATAGCACGGAGGGTAATAACGTAGTCAAGGATCTCTGCCTTCGGAATTGTTGCATTGATGGTCGTATAACCGCGCTTAGCAGCGGGATCCATACCCATAACGCTACCGCGGCGCTTGTTGAGGTTGGACATAACGTCACCAACGTAGGATTCGGGAACTGTGACAGCGAGATCGCCAACGGGCTCAAGAAGAACGGGGTTAGCGAGCTTCATGCACTCCTTGTATGCAAGGGATGCAGCCATCTTAAAGGACATTTCGTTAGAGTCAACGTCGTGGTAAGAACCGTCAAAGAGGTTCGCTGCAAGCTTGATTACGGGATAGCCGTAAACACCGCGCTTCATAGAATCCTCAAGACCCTTCTGAACTGCGGGATGGAAGTTCTTCGGAACGGAGCCACCAACTGTGGACTCTGTGAATGTAAGACCTTCTTCTTCACCGGGGAAGAATTCGATCTTAACGTCACCGTACTGACCGTGACCGCCGGACTGCTTCTTATGCTTACCCTGAACGGAAACTCTCTTGGTGATCATTTCACGGTAAGCGATCTTGGGAAGATCAAGCTTAACGGAAACGCCAAATCTGGATTTAAGCTTCGCTTCGATAACGGAAATGTGCATATCGCCCATGCCGTAAAGAACGAGCTGATGTGTTTCAGGGTTATTTTCAAACTTAATGGTCTTGTCCTCTTCGCAGAGCTTTGTAACACCGAGAGAGATCTTATCCTCATCACCCTTGGAAAGAGGAGCGATGGACTGAGCCATAAAGGGTACGGGATAAGTGGTTCTTGCATAGTGAATATCACTGTTCCAAGCAAGTGTATCGCCTGTATTTGTATTTGCAAGCTTAGCCGTCATACCGATATCGCCGCAGCAAAGCACGTCGACCTCGGTCTGTGTCTTACCCTTAACGATGTAGATGTGAGCCATCTTTTCGTTTGTGTCTGTAGATGTATTCTTAAGGAGCATATCCTTTCTGAGTGTACCGTTCATAACCTTGAAGAAGGACATCTTACCAACGAACGGGTCGGATACTGTCTTGAATACGAAGAGAGCTGTTTCGCCTTCAGCTTCGATCTCCTTTTCATCGCCGCCCTCAAGAAGCTCAACCTTCTTAGCGGTGTGTCTGGGGAAGGACTCGTCGATAACGTCAAGAAGTGACCAAACGCCCCAAAGCTTTGTAGCAGCGCCGCAAAGAACGGGAACGATCTCACCGTGGATAACACCCTCGTGAACCGCATTAAGAGCTTCCATAGGAGTGATCTCCTCGCCCTCAAAGTACTTCATCATAAGGTCCTCATTTGTGGATGCAACTGCTTCCATAAGCATATCGCGGTATTTTTCCATAGCCTCTGTATTCTCTGCGGGAACGGGCTGAACGGAATGCTGACCCTTATCGGAGAAAAGATGAGCCTCCTGCTTAATAAGGTCGATAGCGCCAAGAACCTTGCCGTCCTTGACCATAGGAATAGTAAGAGGACAAATATTCTTGCCGAATTTTTCGTGGAGAGAGTCAAGAACTCTGCCGAATCTTGCCTCGTTATCGTCAAATTTATTGATAAAGAATGCTGTGGGAAGATCCGATTCACGTGCATAGTCCCAAGCAAGCTCAGTACCAACCTCGATACCTGCCTTACCGTCAACTAGGATGAGAGCTGCGTCTGCAACGCGAAGAGCCTGCTTAACCTCACCAACGAAGTCAAGGAAGCCGGGCGTGTCAAGAACGTTTATCTTTGTGTTCTTCCACATAAAGGGAGCAACCTTTGATGCGAGCGAGAAGCCGCGCTTGATCTCTTCGGGATCGTAGTCGCAAACGGTTGTACCGTCAGTAATGTTACCGAATCTGTCAGAAGCCCCTGCAAGGTGAAGCATAGCCTCAACAAGAGATGTCTTTCCGCTTCCGCTGTGTCCGAGAAGGGCAACGTTTCTGATTCTTTTTGTCTCGATGTTTTGCATAGGAATTTACCTTGTCCGCATATGCGGACCCTTTCAAAAATAATATGTAAAATGCTAAATTATTAACCAAAAATATATATTTTGGGCAATTATTTTCCATCCTGCCCTCTATTATACACATTTTTTCCTTATTTTTCAAGAGTTTTTTTGATATTTATAAACACCGCCTGTAGAAATTTGAACTCGTTTTTTGTGCAATTTTGACAATGATTTCACAATTTTTACTCATATTCCCCGCTTCTTGCCTTATTTCAATCCACAATTGCTGTTAACCCGGCGGTGATCCGAGCATTTTTCAATATCGAGCAATGTATAGATCACGCATATAAATCAACACCAAAAATTGCCTTTTCACGCGATAATTTTTGCCAATCTCTATTGATAAATCGTAAAATTTATGCTATAATATTATGATTTTATTGATTTTGGGGGTATATATGGAAATAATTTCATTAAAGCCCACGGGCTTTTCCTCAAATTGCTTTCTCATCGTCTCGGGCGGTGAAGCGTTTGCGGTAGATCCCTCTATAAGCGAGGATACCATCCTGAGTGAGCTTGAGAGACGCTCTCTGAGGCTTCGCGGAGTATTGCTCACACACGGTCATTTTGATCATATCTGGCGTCTTGAAAAGCTCAGAGAGAAAACGGGCGCACCCGTCTACGTTCACGAGCTTGACGCAGAAATGCTCACAGATTCCCGCAAAAACGCATATTCGTCGTTTATGTACGGAGAATTCTCCGTTGGAGAAGCGGACGTTCTCCTTCGTGACGGTGACACGCTGGCGCTTGGTGACGAAGCCTTAAAGGTTATCCACACTCCGGGTCACACAAAGGGCTCGGTGTGCTTCGATACGGGCGATTCCCTTATAACCGGAGACACACTTTTTGCCGAGGGCTTTGGAAGGTATGACCTTTACGGCGGTGATCTCGATGCTCTCAAGACATCTCTCAAAATGCTTTGTGAGATGGCGAAAACGGAGCACAGATGGATCTTCCCCGGTCACGGAGAGTCCTCCACACTCAAGACCGCTACCGAAAATTTGAAATTTTACTTTGATTTTTAACCGAAAGGATGTATAAATATGGATTACAAGCTTTTAGCAGATTTGCTTTTTCCCCACGTAACTAAAACTCCCGAGGAGATAGAGGCTCTCTACCCCGCCCGCAAGCTTCC
>CALGCW010000331.1 GCA_937884385.1 uncultured Clostridia bacterium
GACCCTTTGCTTCAAGAGCTTCTCTTTCGGTGTGATCGCATCCCTCTCTTGTACAACCGTACTCGATCTCGCCTGCTTCTGTGCAGGTGGGAGCCTTGAGTACAGTTCCCTCGTCACGCTCGTGACCGAGAGGCTGCACGTAGGAATTGATGAGCTTATCTCCGCAATCCTTACATACGTGAGTGGTGTATCCCTCTTCAGTACAAGTGGGAGCTGTCACCGTGCTCTCGTACGCATGTTCCTTGGGAGCAATTTCTTCATTGTGTGTCTCACCGCAATTATTACATACAACGGTCTTATTACCCGCCTCTGTACAAGTGGGTTCTTTATTGATCGTCTCTGCATAATCGTGACCCGTTGCAGGAACTACTTCCTGAGCAACAAGCACTGCGTTGCAGCGTGAGCATACTGTACCTGCGGTCTTACCGTCTTCGGTACAGGTGGGAGCTACTGCCTCGAGCTCTGTTTCAGAGTGTCCGAGAGCCTCACCCTTTGTTTCTCCGCATTCCGAGCAAGTCTGGGGCTCCGTACACGTGGGTGCATACCAAACGTGGTCGCATCCCGCGGGAGTCGTCGTTGTCGTTCCCGGCTTGGGATCGTAATTGGGATTGAAGAATCCCATGATCGTATTTTTGACCTGCGAAATAGCCGCAGTCACACCGCCCATACCTTCTTTGAGCTTATCCACGAGGGAACAGCTCGTAAAGACGGAAACGATCAAAAGAATTATCAATGCCAGAGCAAGAATTCTTGATTGTCTTTTCATAGCAATCTCCTTCCAAATAATAATGGCCCATAATATGCTTTTTAAAAGCATTTATTAACTGATAAGTATTCATTCTGTTATAATGCTGATGCATCATAACAGGCAGGGATGTCCCTGCTTACGCGCGCAACTAGCGCATTTTATTCATACTTATACATAATATATAATAAATCATTTTGGTATACTTTGTCAACACATATTTCCCTTTTTGTCAAAATTCGCCCCTTTGCACAATTTTTTCTATTATTTTTGTGGAGTTTGATCTAACAAAAACAAAAGCCCACTCCGCCGAAGCGGAGTGGGCAAAATCGTTTTATTTGATTATCTTACCAAAACAAGGAACATATTACCTGTAACGGTTACTGTACCGGATTTTGTTTCGAAAGGTGTAGCTCCTGCACGGTCTGCATTAGCAACTACCTTCCACTCACCGTTAAGTGTGTATCTTCCGCCGTAGGATGTTGTGGGATTGATAAGAATGATCGCTTCCTGACCAGCAGCGTTTCTAGTGTGAACTGCAATAGCTCCGTTGCTAAGATCGCTGATGGACATAGTAGCACTGGAATCGGAAAGAACACCGTATGCCTTTCTCATCTCCGCAAGACCCTTGTAGTAAAGCATCATGTTATGCTCATCGGAGCCGGGAACGAGATTTTCCCACTTGATATTGTTAACTTCATCGCTGGAGTTATAGCTGTTGTGATCGAATGTGGGCGCACCGGTCAAAGGATCCGTTGTTGGCTTGGAACGAAGCATTTCTTCACCTGCCTGAATAAAGGGAGTACCCTTGGAGATGAAGAGGAGAGCCGCGCCGAGACGGTTCATTCTGAGTCTGTCTGCAACAGAAGCAGAGCCGTTAGCCATTGAGAACTTGTCCCAAAGAGTATAGTTGTCGTGGCAGCTCATATAGTTGATGACCATTGCATCGTTAACGGTCCAACCTGTACCTCCGCCTACCATACCGCCCTGGATACCGAACTTAACCTTAGTTGCATTAGCAGCAGGAGAACCGTTGATATAGCCCTGGGATGCTCCGTCGAAGGTGCTTCCCTTAAGGCCGTCACGCATAGCATCGTTAAATACTGCAACGCTGCCTATAGCGCCGTTGGTTGCGGGGATCTTGCTGATATTACCTTGGTTAGCCTGAAGCGAGCCGTTGATCGTAGAGCCCATAGTCCAAGCCTCACCGTAGATGATAGCCTTATTGTTTACAGAGTGGATTCCCTCTTCTACCTTCTTCATTGTTTCAAGATCGTGAAGACCCATAAGGTCGAAACGCATACCGTCAAGATTGTATTCTTCCATCCAATACTTTGTACTCTCAACCATGAACTTACCGTACATATAGCGCTCGGAAGCAGTATCGTTACCGCAACCGGAAGCAGAGGAGTTAGCGCCTGTGCTTGTATATCTGTAGTAGTAATAAGGAACTATTCTGTTGAAGGAGCTGTTCTTGTCATAAGTGTGGTTGTAAACAACGTCCATAATAACGCCGATACCTGCATCATGAAGAGCCTGTACCATTGCCTTATACTCTCTGATTCTTACTTCACCGTTCGTGGGATCAGTGCTGTAGCTTCCTTCGGGAACGTTATAGTTCTTAGGGTCATAACCCCAGTTGAACTGCTCATCGGGATGAGCCTCATCAACTGTAGCATAGTCGTATACGGGAAGAAGGTGAACGTGAGTTACACCAAGCTGTACAAGGTAGTCGATACCAACGGGTACGCCTGCCTCGTTAACGAGACCCTTCTCTGTGAACGCAAGGTACTTGCCCTTGTATTCGGATGTGGAGATACGGTTACTGAAGTCTCTTACATGAACTTCCCAAATGAACGCATCGGAGTATGAGTCGATACCGGAATCAAAGTTCGTGTCGTCCCAACCCTCTGGATTTGTCTTGTCAAGGTCGACTACCATAGTTCTGTTGCCGTTAAGACCTGCAGACTTGCCGTAGGGGTCAGTAGCAACCTGTGTACCAACGGACGTTGTAACAGTATATGTGTAGTATGTGCCGTGGCCAACACCCTTTTCGGTATGTTCCCAAACACCCTTTTCGCCGCGGGTCATAACGATATCCTTATAGGATTCACCCTCGTGACCGGACTCGTAAAGATTAAGAACAACCTCTGCTGCGGTAGGAGCCCAAACCTTCCAGGTCGTGCTGTCACCGTGGATATAAGAGCCAAGGTCCGTTCCGTCGTAGTGATACTTTTCAGCAAATTCCTTGCTGTCGAAGATCTCCATAGGAACTACAGGACAGGGCTCGTAGCCTGCGATCTCAACCGTATAGATCTTGTTGAGCTCAAGAGTTTCCTCAACCGTGATAAGACCTGTGGATGAGGACTTGCCCATTGTATTTACGTTTGTGACTGTAAGCTGCTTGTCACCGTCCCAAACCTTGATATCTCTGTAAGAATTAAGAGTGGTCTTGGGGGTAAGGTTGTATCTGATAGTATGGAAATCCTTCATACCCGCAAGGCTGAACAATTTAATAACTTCCAAAGTCTTGCCTCCGTCAAATGTTGTATATTGGTTAGCATCACCGTTCTTAAGGAAAATATACGTCTCTTTTCCTGTGATGATCGCAAAACGGTCCGCGTCGCCGTCCTTGGTTGCATTTCCCCAAGAGCTTCCGCCGGGATCCGTGCAGTCCTTACGAACGATAAATCCGACAGATTCTACTCCTTCGGGAACGTTAACTACCACTTTAACACCGTAGTCACATTCGTGAACTCGGTAACCCTGACCTGCAACGTCATCGTACCAGATCCAGATGTCACATTTCTCATAGTTGATACCCTTACCAACCCAATAGAATGTGAGCTTGTTGTATCCTTCGGGTGTCTCGATATCATATTCGCCTTCCGGAGGAGTATACTCCGCGGGAGAATCGCTTCCGCCGTCGGGCTTAGTAGTCGTGGTATCGTCGGTTGTAGGAGTTGTCGTTGTCGATGTTCCTGTAGGATCGATCACGCAAGAAACAACCATACCCATTACCATACAAGCGAGCAACGCAAGGGATATGAGTTTGATTAATGATTTTTTCATAACAAATTCCTTTCGTAATTTTATTTTAATTTTTGTTATTCCTATCAATTATTTGCGCGGCCTGTTCTTTCCGCAATATCTCTTATCTTGTCTTTAAGCTTTTTAGACGCGTAATTTGGCTTTGCGCGATAAGTCCAGTTTCCTTCCGCCACGGCAGGAGTATTTATCCTACCCTCGCTGTTGGGAAGCTCGAGGTAATCCTGAAGAGGAACCATCGCAAGGTTAGCAGGGCTCGTCATAGCGAACTCAATAACAGCCTCTACAGCGCTTTGTCCTTCTCTTCGGGGACATTCTGCTTTAAATCTCTCAAGAGCCTCGCCCTTAAGATTGTAGTACCAGGTGTAAGTGCAATCGGAGTCGTGAGAAGCGGAGTAAACGATGCAGTTGGCATCGGGATAATTTCTGGGAAGATATTCGCTTTCCTCATCGTAGAACGCGAAATGAAGCATCTTCATTCCGGGGAATCCGGTTGCCTCAAGAAGCTCGATAACGTCCTCAGTAATAAAGCCGAGGTCCTCAGCAATGATCCTTGATTCGGGAAGTGCCTTTTCGATCGCCTCGAAAAGTGCCACACCGGGACCTATCTCCCAGGTTCCGTGACGTGCGGTATCGTGATGTGCAGGGATCGCATAATAGCTTGCAAAGCCTCTGAAGTGGTCGATACGAATGATATCGTAAAGATCAAAGTTTGCCTTCGCACGGTTTACCCACCATTCATATCCCTGCTCTGCCATAAGCGCATAGTTGTAAATGGGGTTACCCCAAAGCTGACCGTCAACAGAAAAACCGTCGGGAGGACAGCCCGCAACGATAGTAGGATTATAATTTCTGTCAAGAAGGAACTGCTCGGGAGCGCTCCATACGTCAACGCTGTCGTGAGCAACGTAGATGGGCATATCACCTATAATTGTGATATCCTTTTTGTGCGCGTATTCAACAACCGCGCGCCATTCTCTCATAAATTCAAACTGTATCCATTTCCAGAAATTCATCTCTGAAACGAATTCATCCTTGTGTACACGTGCAGAAGCGATGTTTTTGTGCTCGTCGCTCCAAAGTGTCCACTGGCAGTAATTGTAGTGGACCTTAAGCGCCATAAAGAGTGCGTAATCCTCAAGCCATGCAGCAGTATTCTTGCAGAACTCGTCATATTCCTCATCGGGAGTAAAACGGGCATATGCCTTGCGGAGCATATCGTAGCGAGTATTAAAAAGCCAACCGTAGTCGACCTTTCCCTGCTCATGCTCATATGAAGCAAGCTCCTCTTTTGTCAGCAAGCCATGCTTGTACAAAAGCTCGGGAGCTATAAAATAAGGATTTCCTGCACAAGCTGCGGGAGACTGATATGGGCTGTCACCGTAGGAGGTAGGATTAAGAGGAAGCACCTGCCAGCACTTTTGGGCAGTCTCACTCAAAAAATCAACGAAGTCAAAAGCACATTTACCGAAGTCACCGATGCCGTATTTTGCGGGCAAAGAGCTCACCGGCATAAGAATTCCGCTTTTGTGTGTAAATCCGAAATTGTTTTTAGTATTATTCAAAACACTTCTCCTTTCAATAAAAAGAAATATTCCACAAATTATTATAACATTTGGGCATAAAATTGTCAATCATCAACTTAATAATTGAAAGAAAAATAATCAACAAAAAGCACCGCATTTTTTCGGTGCTTTTTAACAAATTATATTCTTATCTTTATTACTTATCAGTGTTTATTGCCGCGCTTCTGTCTCTCGCGTATTTTTCTGTCGATAGCCTCTGCTATCGGATAATAAACGGGAATAGTCACGAAAATTATCCAAGAAGGATGCCAATTTCCATAATACATACCGCAAACAAGGTAGACGAACGCAGCAAATACTGGATAGGAAAATTCAGAAAGTCTTCTCTTGTATATTGCTTCAACGAATGAATAGTAGATCGGTATCGTCACAAAAATGACCCAGGCAAGCGCCCAACCGCCAAGCACGTTGTAGAAGCCACACAAAAGATATGCGATCGCACAGATGATAGGATACGGCACCTCAAGCCACAGCCTCGTATTTTTGGGCTCTTGAACATTGATCTTTATATGCCCGTCCTTGCCAATCGAGACCTCGTGCTTTTCATAATCCTCGTCATCCATATCCTCATCCAAGTCGTCAAGGTCGTCATCAAGATCATCTAAATCATCCTCATTGCTCTTTGAAGATTCAACCCTGATGCCGCTGAGACTGATCTTCACCTTGTCCCCGTCCTCTTTTTCAACAAATATACCTGTCGGACCTATCTTCACCCTGTTTTCTCCATCATCAACGTCGATAAACAAAGTCTCACCGTCATCTGCTTTTTCTGCCTTCGTTTTTTTAGCTTCTTCGGTTTTTTCTTCCTTCTTCTCTTCCTTTTCGCCGTAGATAAGCTCGTCAAGAGAGAGACCGTATATCTTTGCAAGCGCTATCAGATTGTCCGTGTCGGGGCTTGCCTCACTTCTTTCCCACTTCGACACAGCCTGGCGGGAAACGCCAAGCTTTTCCGCAAGCTCCTCTTGAGATAGATTGTGTTTTTTTCTGAGTTCAAATAATCTGTTAGCCGTTTCGAGTGTCATATATATTTTCCTTTCGTGTTTGTAATCTCTGCGTCAAGTATAGCAAAAAACGCAAAAACTGACAATACATTTTAGTTTTCAAATTCAAAAAATCGCGCAACTTTCGGTTGCAAATAAGATTATACCGCAATTTAGCTCCAATTTCAAGTAGTAGAGAGAAAAAAAACAGAGTGCCGAGGCACTCTGTTTTTTCGTTAAGTGTTAAATTAGATTCTTTCCTTAACCTTAGACGCTTTACCAACTCTGTCACGAAGATAGTAGAGTTTTGCACGTCTTACCTTACCGCGTCTGATAACGTCAACCTTCTCAACGTTGGGAGAATGGATGGGGAATGTCTTTTCAACACCTACACCGTACGCTACTCTTCTAACGGTAAATGTTTCGGAGATACCGCCGCCGTGTTTAGCGATAACAGTTCCCTCGAAAAGCTGAACTCTCTCACGTGTTCCCTCTTTGATCTTGTTGTGAACACGGATTGTATCACCGACGTTAACCTCGGGGAGTTCCTTCTTAAGCTGCTCGTTTGTAAAAGCCTTGATCAAATCCATTTTTATGGCCCTCCTTAATAATCGGAATATTCATGCAGAGCGTCGCAGCGGACTATTCCTTGATAACTATGTGACATACACATACATCGTGTATTATAGCACATCTTTTTACAAATTGCAAGTGTTTTTCTCAATTTTTTATAAATTTTTTCAACACTTTTTTTACTGCAGAAATAAGCGATCTTGCATTGATAGCACACGTAAACGCTACCGCAATGACCTGCACCAAAACATTACCGGGCAATCTCAAAACCATAAACACCACCTGTACGCAAGCGATCAACGAATTCAGTGCAAGCGTCCCTGCTCCGAGTCTGAACGGCATAAAGGATCTCGAGTGTATCGCACGGAATGCGAACACAGCAAAATAGCTTATGGCAGTGGCAATTCCCGCGCCCTGCGCGCCCATCGAAGGTATCAGAGCAAAATTAAGAATAATATTGAGTATCGCACCGAATGCCGCAGTTAAAAGTGACATTACAGTTTTCTTTTTAACGGTGTATATAGTCCCGATAAACGTGACGAGCGATGAAAAAACAGTCGCCATAAGAAGCACGGGCATAAAGCTCCAAGCCTCGAAATACGAGGAATCGAGAAGCATTCTCGTCGCAAGGGGTGTAAAAGGAATAAGAAGCGAGCATCCAAGGAAAAGAACCGCTTGATATCTTTCAAATACCTCACCGAAAAAGCTCTTGATCTCACCTTCATCCTTCGATTCCGAAATAGCGGATATCTGCCACGCCTCGTTGAATACACCTGCCACGAGCGCGATTATTGTTGGAATTTTGTAAGCCGCGGAATAAATTCCGTTTTCTCCGCTTCCCCAAAAATATGTCACCATGAACCTGTCGGAAACGTTGGTTATCCACCAGATGACCGTGGTAGGCATCATCGGCAGACTGTAGCGAAGCATTTCCTTTATCTTTGATACAGAAACACACTTAAAGGAGATATCACCATAGAGCTTAGCATAAATTATCAAAAATACTGTTCCAATAGCATCCGCAACAGCAACGGAAAGCACGTATCCCGTCACACCGAGCTCCATCGGAATAAGAAACAGAAGGTTAAAGGCAATAGTCAACGCCGTGCCGAGAATACCTTGAAAAGCATAAAGCTTCGTATGTCCCTTTGCCCTGATATATTCCTTGCAAAGCGTGTGAAAATTGGAGCTTACAACGTAAAAAGCAAGCAGCCAAGCATGGCTCTCAAAATAAGGAACAAAGGATATCAGCGGTGACAAAACGAGGAAAACCGTGCTTGAGAGAAGAAGAACACTTACACCTGAGGAAAAAACCACCTTGTTGTTCTCTTCCTCATCCGCCGCGAAGCGGAAAACACCGTGTGTAATGCCTATACAGCAAAACGGAATAAGCAGATTAGCGGCATTGGTAATAAGGTCAGCCGTGCCGTATTCCTCCTTCGAGAGTATCGCCGTGTAAAGAGGCATCAAAAAATAAACGAGCAGCTTTGACGCAAACGTACCTATAGTCAAGATCAACGTGTTTGATAATAGCTTCCTGTACTTGTCCATTTTCTTGCCCCCCTTTCAAAATCAACTTTATTATTATACCACATTTCCCCGCCCCAGTCAACGAGTTTTGAAACATTTTGCGCACAAAAATTCCACAAAAAACAGACCGCCGATCGGCGGTCTATAGATTATGATATTGCTTTATTGTACCTCAGGCAAACTATCCTTGTCATAGAAGA
>CALGCW010000332.1 GCA_937884385.1 uncultured Clostridia bacterium
ACTATTTTCCTATATGGAATAAATTAAACTCTAATCACCAAAAACAGATTCTAAGCACGCTTACCACCCGTACTGTAAAAAAAGGAACTATAGTCCATAACGGAGGAAATGATTGCACCGGATTATTGCTGGTAAAGTCCGGTCAGCTTCGCGCCTACATACTTTCCGATGAGGGACGGGAAATCACTATTTACCGCCTGTTTGATCGGGATATGTGTCTGTTTTCCGCATCCTGTATGATGCGCTCCATTCAGTTTGATATTACCATTGAGGCAGAAAAGGACACCGACCTTTGGATCATACCCGTGGAGGTATATCAAAGCATTATGGCAGAGTCCGCACCGGTGGCGAATTACACAAACGAGCTGATGGCCACAAGATTTTCCGACGTTATGTGGCTGATTGAACAGATCATGTGGAAGAGTCTTGATAAGCGCGTTGCCGCCTTCCTCCTGGAAGAATCCACTATTGAGGACAGCGACACGCTAAAAATCACACACGAAGCCGTTGCCAACCACCTTGGTTCTCACCGTGAGGTCATCACACGAATGCTGAAATATTTTCAGAATGAAGGCATGGTCAAGCTCTCCCGTGGCACGATTGAGCTTGCCGACAAATCCAAATTAGAAGAACTGAGTGGTCAATAGACAATGTCCGCCATGCAAAAAAGCACGGCGGACATTTTGTATACCTTCCTTATTCAATTCCTTTCAGTTCATAACCTGCATCCTGAACAGCCTTTTTGAAAGTATCGTCCGACACATTTTGATTCAGCTTCACACGAGCCGATCTATCATCAAGACTTACGGCCACCTCTTCTACACCGGGTACCGCTGCAAGTGCTTTTTGAACGTGCATGACACAGTGACCGCACATCATACCTTCAATTTTCAATACCTTTTCCATATCTAATTCTCCTTCCATTTTCACTTGTATCTTGGTGTGTTTTATGCTGTTTGGTTTGAACCATCTGAGCCGCAGTGCATTCGTTACCACAAATACCGAGCTAAAGCTCATAGCAAATGCGCCGATCATCGGATTCAATTTTAATGCAAAGGGGATAAAGAACACCCCTGCCGCGATAGGAATACCGATAATATTATAGATGAACGCCCAGAACAGATTCTGCTTGATATTGCGAATGACCGCTTTACTGAGCCGGATGGCGGTCGGTACGTCCATCAGATCGCTTTTCATCAAAACAATATCAGCCGATTCAATGGCGATATCTGTTCCCGCACCGATGGCGATGCCCACATCCGCTCTCGCAAGTGCCGGAGCATCGTTGATGCCGTCACCTACCATAGCAACCTTTTTACCTTCGTTTTTCAGACGGCGGATCTCTTCCTCTTTATCCTGCGGAAATACCTCAGCAATCACACGGGGAGCGCCTACCTCACGTCGGATCGCTTCTGCGGTCTTTGCATTGTCGCCGGTAAGCATAACGACCTCGATGCCCATAGCGGATAATTCTTCGACAGCCTGCTTGCTGGTCGGTTTTACCACGTCAGCCACAGCGATCACGCCCATCAGCCGACCGTCACGGGCAAAGTACAGCGGTGTTTTGGCATTATCCGCCAGTTTCTCACCGAAGCGGAACAATTCTTCGTCTGTAATTCTGCTTGCCTCCATCAGTCTGCGGTTTCCGGCAAGGCAAAGCTTACCGTCAATCACACCGGTAATGCCTTGACCTGCAATCTGCTGAAAATCGCTCACTGAGAGATAGGGCACGTCTGCATTTTCAGCTTCTGTTACGATGGCTTCCGCCAGGGGATGCTCCGACAGCTTTTCAAGAGATGCCGCAATCTGCAAAAGTTCTTTTTCGGAAGTTCCTTCACAGCAATGAACATCCGTAACGGCAGGCTTGCCCTCGGTGATGGTTCCTGTCTTATCCAGCACCACCGTGTCAATGCTGTGCGCGGTCTCAAGTGCTTCCGCCGATTTGATCAGGATTCCGTTTGTGGCTCCTCTGCCCGTTCCCACCATGATGGCAGTAGGCGTAGCAAGCCCCAAGGCACAGGGGCAAGAGATCACAAGAACTGAAATGCCAATGGAAAGAGCAAACTCCAAGCCGTAGCCTGCGATCAGCCAGACAATCGTGGCAATTACCGCAATTGTGATTACAATAGGCACAAACACGCCGCTGACCTTATCCGCCAATTTTGCAATGGGTGCTTTGGAGCTTGTTGCTTCATCCACAAGACGAATGATCTGCGAAAGCGCCGTGTCGTCGCCAACCTTTGTCGCCTGCATTTTAATATAGCCCGATTTGCTGACGGTAGCACCAATCACCTTATCTCCCATGTTCTTTTCTACAGGGATACTCTCCCCCGTCAGAGCGGATTCATCTATAACAGAAAAGCCTTCCAGCACGATACCGTCCACTGGAACCGATTCGCCGGCTTTTACGATAAGCACGTCACCGAGCGCCATGTCATCCACAGGAATCTGAATCTCCTGACCGTCCCGTACTACGGTAGCAACCTTAGGTGCCAGATTCATCAACTTGGTAATCGCATCGGAGGTCTTGCCTTTGGCTCTCGCCTCCAAGGTCTTACCAAGGGTGATCAGTGTCAGGATCATAGCGGCAGACTCAAAATACAGATCCATCATGAAGCTATGAACAAGCTCCATATTGCCGCTTCCCAAACCGGCCCCGATCTTATAAATCGCATAGATTCCGTAAACGGTAGCCGCACCCGAGCCTATGGCAATTAGTGAATCCATGTTGGGCGAGCCGTGGAACAATGCCCGAAATCCGCCCTTATAATACTTACCGTTAATGATCAGTACGGGTATCAAGAGCAGAAACTGGGTGAAAGCAAAGGTCATGGCGTTTTCCATTCCCAAAAGGAAGCTCGGCAGAGGCCAGTTCATCATATGCCCCATTGAAATATAAAACAGAGGAAGAGTAAAAATAACTGAAAGCCATAGTCTTTGCTTCATTGCTTTGTATTCTGCCTGTGCCGTGCTGCCCTGTGCTTTTTCAGCATTTGTATTCCGAAGATCATCCTTTGGTTTCGCTCCGTAGCCGCTACCTTCAACGGCATCTACAATACCTTTGGTGTTCAGACTGTTCTCATCGTATGAAACCGACATGCTGTTTTTCAAGAGATTTACAGACACATCCTTCACACCTGGGAGCTTTCTCACACAGCTCTCCACTCTGGATGAACAGGCTGAGCAGGTCATGCCGGTTATATCAAAATGTTCTTTACGCATTATATCACTTCTTTCTTTGCGAAGCTGCTTCTTCGCTTTCTATGGTCTTATTATATCACGGAAGTCCCCCCACTTCCGTGATGACATCACATAAAAAATACCACTCTTCCTTTTTTGAAAGAGTGGTATTTGTTTAATACTCCATTCCGCAAGCGGTGGCACGTTCGATCAATGCGCGGTCGTTTGTCACCGCGTCGTAAAATCGAAAGCCTCCCGCGAAATTATATGCCGTATAACCGTTTCCCTCCAAAATGCGGCTTGCAATATAGCTGCGAAGACCGCTTTGGCAGATCACGTATACAGGCTTGCCTTTTTCCACTTCGTCAAGCCGTTCACGAAGCTCGTCAACGGGGATATTCTTAAAGCCGTCAATGTGACCTTGTGCATACTCTCCGACAGTTCTCGAATCAAGAAGCGTTACGCTTCCGTCACGGGGAAGGTTTTCAACATCTTCGAGATGCCACTGC
>CALGCW010000333.1 GCA_937884385.1 uncultured Clostridia bacterium
TTGCCAATGACTTCCGCGTGAAGCTTGATGACAGCGACCAGTCCACGGGCTGGAAGTTCAGCCAGTACGAGATGAAGGGTGTTCCCGTTCGTCTTGAAATCGGCCCCAAGGATATAGAAAACAATTCCTGTGTTCTCGTCAGCCGTGTGACAAGAGAAAAGAAGTTCGTTTCCCTTGACAACGTTGCAGAAGAGGTCGAGGCAATGCTCAAGCAGGTACACGAGGAGCTTAAGGCGAGAGTTCTTGCAAACCTTGAGGAAAAGACTCACGTTGCAACGAGCTTTGAAGAGTTCCTTGACATTGCAGAGAACAAGCCCGGCTATATCAAGGCGATGTGGTGCGGTGACGTTGAGTGCGAGGATAAGATAAAGGACGTTACGGGCGGCGTTAAGAGCCGTTGCATTCCCTTCAACGAGGAAAAGCTCAGCGACGTATGCGCTTGCTGCGGCAGACCCGCAAAGCATATGGTCGTTTGGGGACGTCAGTATTAATAAAAATGCAATAGGGAGTCCTGTGTCCTTGGACTCCCTATATTAAAATTAAGGAAAGGAGAAAACGGATGCTTCGTTCGATAGGTAAGTTTTTGAAAAATTCGTTCGTGAGAATGGATAAAATATTGCTTTGCTGCTCGATGATAATCACACTTATGAGTCTTGTGACCATATTCGGCGCGCGCGAAAACTTTGGCACGAGCAAGATAGTGATGCAGACGGCAATGACCGCTGTGGGACTTGTTGCGGTGCTTTTTATCGTCAATATCGATTACAAGCTCTTCGTTGACCGCTTTTGGGCGATCTTGTGGATCGCGTCGGCAGGTCTGCTTCTTCTGACCTTACTTGTGGGCGACACGGGCGCGAACGGCACGGAAAGTACTAACAAAAGCTGGCTCACCCTCATAAAGATAGGCTCGCGCTCCTTCCAGATACAGCCGTCAGAGTTCGTTAAGATCGCCTTTATCATCAGCTTTTCAAAGCATCTTTCTATGGTCAGGGAAAGCATAAACAAGATAAAAACGCTTATCCCCCTTGCTATTCACGCAGGGGTCATAGTCGGACTCATCCTGTTATCCGGCGACCTTGGCGTTGCCCTTGTTTACGTGGGCATTATCGCGATAATGCTTGCTTTTGCGGGGCTCAGTGTATGGTATTTCGTGGGCGCTTTGGGTGCTGTGGCAATTGCTTTTCCCTTCCTTTGGCCCCATTTGAGCGAATATCAGCAGCAGAGGATACTTGTTGGCTTTCAACCCGAGCTTGACCCGACAAAGTACGGCTTTCAGCCGCTTCTTTCGCTTGACGCGATCACCGCGGGCGGATTGTTCGGGCGCGGAATAAATGACGGTGGCTTTTACGAGATACTTCCCGCCTCGCACACGGACTTCATCTTCGCGACCTATTGCGAGATGTTCGGATTTGTGGGCGCTATTGCGTTCCTTGCGGTGCTTGTTTGCCTCATAGTCAGAATGATAAGGCTTGCTGGCAGATGCGATTGGGATTGCGGCTCGTTTATTTGCATCGGTATTGCCGCGATGTTCGTGGTGCAGTCGGTGATGAATATAGGCATGTGCCTTGCGATGCTGCCCGTTATCGGTATTACCCTTCCCTTTATGAGCTACGGCGGAAGCTCGATGCTTGCGCTCTATCTTGCGGTGGGAATGCTTCACGCGGTGGGTGCACACTCAAAGAGCGTCAGGGGCACTAGGGGCAGATCAAATTACGTAATAAAATAACAGTTGCGGGGTATGGATATGATAAAAGATGATGTTTTCGTATTGAATAACGGAGTGAAGATACCGGCTATCGGTCTTGGGACCTGGCAGGTCGCAGACGGTGAGGAGTGCTATAATTCTTGTATTTTTGCACTTCGCGCGGGATACCGTCACATTGACACCGCGTTTGCCTACGGCAACGAGGCGAGCGTTGCAAGGGCGATAAAGGATAGCGGCATATCAAGGAATGACGTTTTTATCACGACCAAATTGCCTGCGGACGTAAAGGATTATGCCGGCGCAAGAGCACATTTTGAGGCTTCGCTGAAAAATCTTGACACGGATCATCTTGATCTCTATCTCATCCACGCGCCCTGGCCCTGGAGTGACGTCGGAAGCGACCACACTGCCGGAAATATCGAGGCTTGGCGCGCGATGATAGACTTTTACAACGAGGGAAAGGTCCGTGCGATCGGTGTTTCGAATTTCCATGCAAAGGATATAGAGGCGCTTATTGATGCGACGGGATTTGTGCCCGCGGTCAATCAGATCCGCTTCTTTATCGGAAACACGCAGGACGGGATATATGATTATTGCCGCGAGAGGGGCATTCTCGTTGAGGCTTATTCGCCCCTTGCGACGGGTGCGATCGTTAACGATCAGTATTTGTGCGCCTTGGCACAAAAATACGGAGTGAGCACCTCGCGCCTTTGCATTCGCTATTGCATAGAAAAGGGCACGCTCCCCTTGCCCAAATCGGTAAACGAAGGCAGGATCAAGGAAAATCTTCTTGTGGACTTCCGTATTTCGGACGAGGATATGCGCGAGCTTGACTCGCTCTATCACATCGGTCCGACAAGACCATATAGAAGCTGACGGCGCAAATGCGGTGCTTGTTCTTCTTGAAAAAGCGCACAAAAACTGTAATATATAGAAGAAAAATCAAAAAAATTCGATAAAACACTTGACAAAAGCGGCATTTTGTGTTTATAATATAGAATGTCATTGTGTAAAAGCGTAAAGAAGGCTGAAAAGCAACACGCTTCCGAACCATAATTCAAGGAGGTGGCAATAATGCTCAGAACATATCAACCTAAAAAGAGACAGAGAAAAAAAGAGCACGGCTTCAGAAAGAGAATGAGAACTGCTGACGGCAGAAACGTTCTTAAGAGAAGACGCGCTAAAGGCAGAAAAAGATTGACTTATTAATCTTTTGAGGGCGAACAGCCCCAAAAATGTACCGATGACCACGTGGTTAGCCCCAGCGTCATCGGTTTTTTTGCGACCTACTTTTTTGAGGAAAAAGTAGGCAAAAACCTTTTTAATCATTTTTTGGTTCAACTTGCTTATTTTGTTATCGAAACAAGAGAGCGAATTTGAGAAAAAAGTAACCACAAAAGCTTTTATCGCTTGGGTTTGCGGGGATTTCGCGTAAATTTTCGATAAAATGCGAACATTTTATCGGTTTTGAAATCCCATCGATGAGCTTACGTGCAAGCACGACGCTCACCGCTGTGCTTTCAAAACTACGAAAACCAATCACAAGTGATTGATTTTCTGAAATTTACTACTTTACAAAAGCCTTTTATTTAGCTTTTGGCTACGTGCAATAGTAGCAAATTACAGATTTTCGACAAGGGAGAAAATCGTTATGTGTTGTGATGTATCACAACACAATTTGCGCGGGAGTTATTCGCGAAGCTGATCAAAAGTTTTTTGGTTCTTTTTTTCAAAAAAGAACATCTTCTTCCCTTTGTAACTTCTCCCCTATAAATCCCAAAGAAAACTAAATACTAAAAACGGAAGCACAATGAATTTCAGCGACACGGAAAGAAAAACGAAAGGCAAAGCAAAATGAAGGATATAGCTATCAAGGAAAATCACTTGTATCAAAAAGCATATCGAAGCGGCGAGCGAGCAAGCTGCAAGCACGTCTGCGTTTATGTTTTGCGCGATTGGGGTGCAAAAAAGCAGATGCTTCAAAACCCCGAGAAGAAGTATATAAACAGGATTGGCCTTTCGGTATCTAAAAAGATCGGCGGTGCAGTTGAGCGCAACCGAGTCAAGCGCATCATTCGCGCGGGACTTACGGAGGCAAGAGGTTTCTGCGAGCTTAAAACCGGCTATCTTATCGTTATCGCCGCGAAGGTCGGCGCGCACGAATCAAGTAGCCGAGAAATAGCAAGCGAGCTTATTTTTGCATTCAAAAAGCTCAACATGTACAAAAACACGCAAAAGAAAGAGGGTGGCGACGCACAATGAAGCGCATCGCGATATACCTCGTTCGCTTTTACCAAAAATATCTCTCTCCCCTAAAGGGGCAGCCTACCTGCCGCTTCAGACCGACCTGCTCGCAGTATGCGATCGACGCGTTCCGCGAATGGGGATTTTTCATTGGAATCGGACTGACGGCGTGGAGAATTCTTCGCTGCAACCCATACAATCCGGGCGGATATGATCCCGTTCCGAAAAAGAAATAGGAAAAAAGAGATAATATGACGCCGCCACGGCAAGAAAGCCAAGATCGGCGGTTAACCGAGGTGCTGTTCGGTAAATAATAAGACAGCACAAAAACCCATTACAAAAGAAAGGGAATTAGCCTTTTTTGGTTAATTAAACATCGGATCGAAAATGAAAAAGACTTTTATATCCAGATTATTTGTTCTTATCATTCTTGCTCTTGCAGTCACCTGCGTTTTCACGTCCTGTATAGGTGCGCCGAGTGCGCAGAAGGTGACGATCAACAACGTTCAGGTCGCAGAAGGAAGTACGCTTACTCAAAGCGAGCTAAACGCGATCGCGACGCTCGTAAGAAACAACCCTTCAGCCTGGAGCGATTTCGTTGCCGCATATCGCGGATACGACGTCGTTAACGGACCCGAGCAGGACTCCTATCCCACACTCGTAGGTGACGACGGCAAAAACCTCGTTCACGTTGAGGGTGCAAAGGCGGTCCTTGCCAAATACGATACGGGCAAGACCCTCAAATACGATACTCTCACGGCGGCAGACGTTAAAAATATCGTTGACGCTATGAAATACGAGGTATCCTTTGAGGCAGACCGTGACCTCCTTGAAAATCTCCGCTTCTACATTGGTGCTGCTCTCGGTTGGATAACCAACACGATCGGCTTTGGAAGCTATATCATCGGTATCTGCATCTTCGCTATCATAGTTGAGCTTTGCATGCTCCCTCTTACGATCAGACAGCAGAAAAATTCCATCAAGCAGGCAAATCTCCGTCCGAAGGAAATGGCGATCAGAAATCGCTACAAGGGCAGAAATGACCAGGCAACACAGCAAAAGGTAGCACAGGAGATACAGGATCTCTATCAAAGAGAGAATTTCAACCCCATGAGTGGTTGTTTGCCCCTTCTTATTCAGCTTCCCATCGTTATGTTGCTTTACAACATTGTTGTTGACCCCATTCAGTACGTTCTTGGCGGTACGGCAAGCTTCGTTTCCGCAATAAAAACGTTCTTCACCGCAAGCCGTGCGGCAGGCGGTCTCGGACTTACTCTCCACTCCACCAACGGTTCTATTGAGGTGCTTTCTCAGCTTGGCGACCACGATTTTTCAAGTCTTGCCAACTTTGATTTCTTCTCAAACAGCGGCAAGGTGTTCGAAACGCTTGAGACATATCTTGAAAACATTCCTTCATTCAATATAGGTGACATTAACTTCGGTCTCACACCCAGCCTTGAGCGCAACTTTGCGCTTCTCGTTGTTCCCGTGCTGACCTTCGTGGTATACTTCTTCTCAATGAAGCTCACCAAGAAGTTCACTTATCAGCCCACGCAGAACGAGAATGCTCCCGGTGCGGGCTGCTCCACAAAGATGATGGACTGGTATATGCCCCTTGTGAGCGTATTCTTCAGCTTTGCAGTTCCCGGCGCGGTAGGTATCTATTGGGTATTCAGAAGCGTCCTTTCAACGATCAAATCGTTTATAATGAGCAAGGTAATGCCCATTCCCCGCTTTACCGAAGAGGATTACAAGGCGGCTGAAAAGGAGCTTAACTCAAAGAGACCCCAGAGAAAGCGCAAGAACGCGAGCGAGCTTGATCCAAACAGAGAAAGACCCCGTTCACTTCACCACATCGACGATGAAGATTATGAATAATCCGAAATAATTTTAAGAAAGACGAGAAAATAAATAATATGAGAAAAGAAACAGTTGTCACAGGAAAGACCATAGACGAGGCTCTTGCCAATGCCGCAGTTGAGCTTGGCGCGCCCGCCAATGATCTTGAATATACAGTTCTCGAAGAGCCCAAAAAGGGACTTTTCGGCATCGGCGCTTCCCCCGCAAAGCTCCAGGTAAGCTATGCACCCACAGCGATCGATCTTGCGGTCGATTTCGTTAAGACCACTCTTAAAAACCTTCACATCGAGGCAGACGTGATCGTTTCCGACACAGAGCTCGGCAAGAAGATCGACGTTCTCGGCGAGGGCGCAGGTATACTCATCGGTCACCACGGCGAGACTCTTGACTCCTTCCAGCACCTTGCAAATCTCGCGGCTAACAGAACCGAGAACAAGAAGACTCCCACGCCCAAGATCTCCGTTGATATCGAGTCCTACAGAGCAAAAAGAGAGGAAACTCTCCGCGCGCTTGCAAGACGTATGGCTCACAAGGTCGTTAAGTACAAGAGAAGCGTTATGCTTGAGCCCATGAACCCCTATGAGCGCCGCATCATTCACGCAGAGCTTCAGAGCTTCGCCGGCGTTAATACGAACTCCATCGGCAGCGAAACGAACCGTAAGGTCGTTATCTACCTTGACGAGAACAAGAAATAATTGAGCGTTAGCGAAAAAATCAAAAGGAACGGTTTTGTGCCGTTCCTTTTTTTGTTAGCGGTTGGTTTGGGAGAAGTTACAGGCGAAGGATTTTTCGCTTTTTTAAGAAGTTACAAAAGAAGGGGTTTTCGCTTTTTTGAAAAAAAGCTCGCAAAAAACTTTTATCGATTGGGTTTGCGGGGATTTTGCGTAAATTTTCGATAATTCACGGGTGAATTATCGGTTTTGAAGCTCCGATCCTGCTCTTATGTGCAAGCTCAAAGGTCAGTATTGGAGCTTCAAAACTACGAAAATCAATCACGAGTGATTGATTTTCTAAAATTTACTACTGTGGTGTGTAGACGTAGGGAACGCAAAATGCAAAATTGGGAATATATTTGTAGGTACGGACGCACGCGGTGCGCCCCTACGGTTGGTTGTATATTGTTTGTGAGATTATAGCCGTTTAGTTAAGGTTTTGGTTGTTGTTGTGTCAAAGGCTCCCTCCGGGAGGGAGCTGGCGAGCGAACGCGAGACTGAGGGAGCACGCGCACAT
>CALGCW010000334.1 GCA_937884385.1 uncultured Clostridia bacterium
GGCTGGATTATTGACAAAAAAAGTGTTATAATAGAAGAAACCATAATCCCAAAAGAATTTGAAGGTGCACTTTCAAGTTATGATGCAATGCTTAAAAAAGCGGGATTTGATATTGATTTTGTAAAAGGCAAAACAGTAAAAAAATATCTAAATGACAATCAATAATCAGAAAAGAAAGGGTGAATAACGTACTACCAAATTACAATCCGTTCAATAATTTCTTCAATACTATCTTCCTGTGTTAAAAAAGTGCTACATATAAAAAGGACGGCAGATTAAAATACTGCCGTCCTTTGGTCATTTCTTAAATTGAAGCATAGCGCAGGTTACTTCTGCCCAGCTGTATTGCGTCATGTATTCACCGTGAAACTCCGGCTTTCCGGTTTCCAGGAAACTGAGATAATCGCATCTTACCAAGTTGGTATCAATACGATAATAAGGGGTATCATGCTGAAGAACATCCTCTGCTCGAATTGTCTTCAGCGTATTCTTCAAATCCAATACCAACTGTCGCAGGTAAGCTGCATTCTTGGTATCGTCCGTATCATCCGGAAATAAAATCGCACAAATTTGCTTTGCTGTCATTCCTGCACCGTTGCGATCAACCAAAACTGCTAAAAGTTCTTTTGCTTTCTTTCGTTTAAAAGGAAGAATCTCTCCGTTATAAAGCACCTCGAAATTGCCGAAGCACTTGATGGTCAGCAGTTTTTCTGTGGCTTTGACTCCCTTGATATGGTCAATTTCTTTCTGTACAGCTTCCGGTGTGATTGGTTTCATCAGATATCCGGAGACATGGAGCTGAAAAGCAGATACAGCATATTCTTCATATCCGGTACAAAAGACGATCTTGCAACGAGGCTGTAACTCTATCAGTTTTTCGGCAAGTCCCAAGCCGCCGATGCCGCGCATATTGATATCAAGAAAAGCAATATCGACCGGATTTTCTGTTGCGTATGTAAGCGCTGCAGAGCAAGAGGAAAAAGCCTCCACCATTTCAATATCAGAAGATGCACTTACCGCTTCCTGCAAGGTTTCGAGCATATATATTTCATCATCAACCGCTATTGCTTTCATACTGTCACTTCCTTTGGGATCATAATAATTGCTTTGGTGCCTACACCGGGTTTGCTCTCCATAACGAGAGCACCGTTTACCATTGCTTTCAGTCTTCCACGGATATTACGCAGACCTACATGCTTTTTCTCATCAATAGGTGCATCCGTATCAAATCCTACGCCATCGTCTGTTACCTCAACGCAAAAATGTGTCGGGGTTTCGTAAGAATGAATCTTGACCGTTCCGCCTGTTTCAAGACGCATCAGGCCGTGCTTGATTGCATTTTCCACAAGGGGCTGAACAGACAAGGCTGGTAGAACAAACTCGGTCGCCTCCACATCATATTCAATACTCATATCGGGGAAACGAACTTTTTCAATATTGACGTAATACTCAACATGTTTGATTTCATCAGCAAAGCGAATCGGTGTCACACTGTCAAGCTCGCTGAAATTTCCTCGGAGATACAGACTGAAGTTCCGCACAAGATCAAATGCCGTTTGGGGATCTTTGAGACACATTCGCTCAATGGTTCCCAACGTATTATAAATGAAATGTGGTTGGATCTGCGAAAGCATGATAGAAATACGACTATCTTTCAGTTCTGCTTCCACCATGTTTTTTTCGGCTTCGAGGCGGCTCCTTTGTAGTTCCAGTTCCTGTGCTTTTGCTGCAGCATTGATGCTTCCGGGGATCAAACGCAGAACCACAAACATAGCCGCAACGAACAAAGCAAAGAATACATATTGGGAGATAGCTCCGCCTTCCCAAAGACCTGTAGCAGTTGCGACAGCATCTGCCTCAAACGCAAGCACCAGCAACGCCATTCCCATATGCAGCCAGCGTTCTTTCTTGCCCGACTCCATATATTCTTTTATAAGACAACCAAGCAAAACAACATTCGCTGCAC
>CALGCW010000335.1 GCA_937884385.1 uncultured Clostridia bacterium
GATCGGGTTGTCAACGGCTTTCCCAAACCTTAACGGATGTTATATAATTGTTACGGAGGTGACTACAATGGCATTGTTTAATTTTGGAAAGAAAAAGAAATGAGGTCAGGTATGGGCATAATTAAAGCGAATGACGTGACATTTGAATATATCAGAAGAGATGAAGAGGGCAATGTGGAAGGTATCACCACGGCGGTGGATGCGGTTTCCCTCTCTCCCCTCAGTATCATCACCGGCGGACCCGGTGTCGGTAAAACGACCGTCGTCGGCGGGGTGCTGAAAGCGAAAATAGCCAGACGAGGGAAAAGCACCGGTCGGGCGGGGCTTCACTTCACCGCTGACCCTGAGACTCCCGATGCAAAGCGGTGGTGCGAGCGTGCAAATAAGCGTAAATGGCTTGAAGCGCCGGCCGGAGTGGACGGGGACGAGGTGGTTGCGGAGATCCCGGCCGGTGCGCGTCAGGCGTTTCTCTCGCTTTATGAACGCGATGAGGGGCGGGTCAAGGATCTGTGCTGATCCAGCGATGTCGTGGACATCGAATGATCACGGCGCGGATTTTCGCCCATATCAAAAGCGGAGTACGGTTGCCGCGAAATCCGCCGCAGTTTGACAAGGCACTCATGCGCAGAAAGAACTGCCACATATCATCACTGTACAACTGTTGCACATTCGACTAACCGATTACGCGCGGGGGCGGCAATCTCGCTGAGGAAGATACCAAGGCGCTTGTAGAGAAGTTTGTAAATCTCGTAAATGACAATGCTACTGACGTTGTTGTTGACGAAGCTATGTTCGTTGACAGCAAAAACGAAGGAGGCTCGGTAGGAGGCGGTTATACCGATACCTACAACGCTCCCTCGTATTCCTCGAGCCCCGCGCAAGCGCCCAAGTTTGAGGAACTCAAAACCGACGATGACCTGCCGTTCTGATATCGGCAAGGATTTTTGAACAAGGAGGATTTCATAAGATGGATACTAACGTAAAAACCGAAGAAGTTGTTGTTCGTCCGGCTCGCCCTGCTAACAACAACCGCAGAAGAAAGAAAGTTTGCATTTTCTGCGCAGACAAGGTTGCTTTTATCGATTATAAGGACACTGCAAAGCTGAGAAAGTTCATCAGCGAGCGCGGCAAGATTCTTCCCAGAAGAATTTCCGGCACCTGCGCAGTTCACCAGAGAGAGCTGAACACCGCCATCAAGCGTGCTCGTAACATGGCTCTTCTGCCCTTCGTAACCGACTAATCGTTACAAATTGTTATAAAGACAAAAATCAAAAGCACTCCGCTTAACCGCGGAGTGCTTTTGATTTTATCTACCCCTTCAGTTATATATAATAAAA
>CALGCW010000336.1 GCA_937884385.1 uncultured Clostridia bacterium
CTCGCGAAGCTCGGTCAGCGATTTTTGATACTCGGATTCCGGAGAAACGAGCATTTCGTAGCGGAAATTATCAAGCTCGGTAATTGCAGTGCTGTAAACGTCAAGCGCAGTTTTGTACGCAGTATGTGTCAAATTGTAAAGACCGCCCAACTCTTTTATAATTCTTGCGGTTTCCTCTCTCTGTGCAAACGAGATCTTGTATTCCTTGGCAGAATAATATGCGCTTCTCATTTCTTCGGTCAAAAGAAGAGCTGTTTCTATACGACCGGCGGAAATGACCTTGTAGAGCTGATCCTCATCCATAGCACTTATCTCTTCCTCGGTATACAGCGAGGTGGAAAGAGCCATCTGACGAAGCGCGTCTATCTTAAGTGCCTCTACTTTTTCAACCGTTCCGTTAATATCAAGTGCCTTCAATGTATCATTAGCTTTTTCGGTGATATCCTTTTTAAGCTGCTCTGCATATTTGGAATCACCCGAAACCGAGATCTTCACGGTGTTTTCGGAAGCCTCTGCATTGCCTTGTACAAGATATCCTGTATCAGACGCAAGCGTTACCATCATTTCAACGGCTTCCTCAGGAGTCTTTCCCACAAATGCTTCTCCAACTATGAGAATGCTTCCGTCATCGTTGAGCGCTGTAACGGATACGATTTTGTTCTGATCGTCGATCATAAATTCAACGCTGGGGTTGATGTCCACTGTCATTCGCGTTACGCTGCCCTCTTCGGGTTTTGCGTTTGAGCAAGATGTAAATGAAATGGCAGATAACGTGATCGCAAATAATAGAAAAATACCGATAAAACGTTTTTTCATAGTAGTTATTTCCTTTCATTAGTCATAATTGTACGGCCGCCTGCCGTCCGTTTACAATATATCACACAAAAACCGATTTCGCAATAATCAAAATTTTATCATTGATAATATTTTTATCATTTTGCACTAAATGATTGATTTTTAAGAGATCTTGTGATATAATATACAAGAAGTAACGCAATAGCATTGGAGAAAAACACCATGTCAAAATTAGCAAAAAAGGCGCTTCTGCAAGCATTCGGAGAATTGCTCGAAGAAAAGCCCTTCAATAAAATAACCATAACCGATATTACGGCAAGATGCGGTTTGAACCGTATGACATTTTATTATCACTTTGATAATATTTACGAATTGATGATATGGGGACTTGAGGCGCAGCTACACGAGGTCAGTAAGGACTATATCAACTACGAAAACTGGAAAACAGGCTACCTTCATATCTATTATTTTGCGCTTGAGCGCAAGACCTACATAAAAAAGATCTTTCAAACCCTGGAGCAGGAGAACCTGGAGCATTACGTCAATAAAATCGCGGAGCGTATGGTTATCGCGGTAATCGACGATAAGCTGGGCGACAAATCGCTTGACGAGGACGAAAGACTCTTCACCGCCCGGGTCTGCTCCCACGTGCTGACCGCAACGCTGATGAATTGGGTAAGCCAAGGTATGAAAGAGGATCCTGAAATCATGGTAAAACGAACCGGCAGACTGCTTGACGGAATGATTGAAAAAACGATAAATGAATAAAAAACGGGGATATATTTGCTCAAAAATCTCAAATATATCCCCTAAACAGGCAAGGTAAAGGTTCACTTCTGCTCCCTTGCCCCAAAATGCCGATTGGCATCTTTTTATTTTC
>CALGCW010000337.1 GCA_937884385.1 uncultured Clostridia bacterium
GAAGGCTGGCCCGCAATCATTCGTGCAGTCAATACAACAGATGCAATGACAGCAACAATCGAAGAAATTCCCTATGCCGTTCTTCATAAGATAACAGACAGAATTACTGCAGAGGTAGAAGGCATCAACCGCGTTCTCCTCGACCTCACTCCCAAGCCCATCGGCACCATCGAGTGGGAATAATTGCCGAGCGCTGCCGGTGGCAGATGAAGCGAAGGCGGTTATTTGCCGAAAATACAGAGCAATGCGAAGCGCTCCAAGCGAGCAGTGCGACAATATTTTCGGTGGGCGGAATTTAATGTTGCATATTTTGTGTCATTAATATTCTGTGGCAACATTTGAATTATCCAAAAGCTAAGAGCTAACTGACTTTTATGCCAGTTAGCTCTTTTTTATGCAAATAAATTATTACGTGAATATGATCAGGCATAATCACATAACCCTCTATGGTTACATTATCATATCTTGACTCAATTAATAATAATTGCTCTTTTACAATCACGCCACACGGTTTCAATACAGTTTGATATTCGGGAGGAGCAAGCCCCTCCCCTACCCAAACACCTCGCACATCATCTAACGTATCTGGTTCTGTTTTTACAACATCAGAAAGAATTTGCATCCTGTCTCTAATACATATAGTAACAAAATATGCTCCTTCGGTACTGTAATCGTAATTCTTTATTCTTGTTGATTTTCTTTTCGAAAATTCCTTATTCATATTACACTTCTATAGTTTTGTAAATGCTATACGTCCCGTTCTTTCCCGTTTCGCTAGTACCAATAACGAAGGTATTGGCAATAAGAGTCTCCGGCAAACGAACCTCCCCGAGAAGCGCGTGCGCCGCGTTTATCTTCTCTGCATCGTCGTCCATAAAGAGGGTCGTATGGAATATAAAATCAAGATCGTATTCGTGAAGCGGAATGCCGTATCTTTCCTTTAGCATCATATTAAGGGCAGTTGCAAGTGCCTCAACTTCCCTGTTTGAGTGCATACGTATCCACTCGATATTCTCGTGCTTTTCAATTCCCTTAACCTTAATTTCAAAGGGCTCTTGCGCCTTATATACGCCTATTATGTCATTCAAAACGCTTTCAAAAAGCGAGTTTTCAATTTCAAAGGATATCTTCAAGGAAATATGAAGCGGCAGTTGACAGGTCACGTTTGAAATCTCTATTCTCTCAAACACGCCATCAACTGCGCGCCTTACTTCCTTGAGCTGGTCCTCAACGTTGATTCCAACCCAAACAAACATATTATTTACCTCTTATCTGAAGTCGGTCACACCGTCTTCGAAATAGATCCTTGTTCTGATAATATCATATTGCTCCCTGACTACGTCACCCGATAAGATGCCAAGCTTGTCCTTAAGCATCGTAATAATGTTCTCGGGATTGATATGGGGATGCGTCTGATTGATAGAAGCCGAAAGCTTGGCATTTATCCTTATAATACCGCCGTCAAAGGAAACGCTCACGTCACGAATGTAGGGTGCGATATCGACCTCCTTAAAGAAGATCTTTTTGTACTTGTCCTTTGCTTTTTTGAGAATGACTAC
The DNA here is from genome assembly GCA_937884385.1 of uncultured Clostridia bacterium. Lineage (GTDB taxonomy): Bacteria > Bacillota > Clostridia > Oscillospirales > CAG-272 > RGIG4608. Next base: position 1,560 of record CALGCW010000337.1, read on the forward strand.
CTGCTCAGCCGTAAGCAAGTCCTCGATCCTGTGCGCAAGCTCCTCGTCAGCACCCGCGGTCTTTATCTCAAAATCATATTCCGCCCAATAAATATCCTCAAGAGCCGTCTCGGGATAATACGCGTCAAGAAAGCGAAGCTCCTCGGTAAGCTCAAAGTTTATATGCTCCATAAGCTCAAGCGGCGGTATCGCCCTCTCAACTCTTACGTCAAGATACTCGCATTCACTCTGCGCCCCAACGGAAAGAGGAAGCGCAAAGATGAGCTTCGCGTGCGGATTAAAGCCCTTGCTGTACCAAAGCGGAGCTTTTGCACGCACCAGCACCTTCGCCATTGCCTTTTGAAGATCAAGATGAGAGATAAACTGCAAATTTCCGACCTTGCGAAACTTAAATCTTATATATTTCGGCTCAGGGAGCATCGGATAGTCATCCTTTGAATAAGGCTTTAATTTTGTTCCTTTTTCGGACACCACGTTCTCTCACCTCCAAGCTTATTCACACCGCAGCCGGAGCATTTTTCACGACAGGAGGGCGTAGTTTTCTCCGCATAAGCATTTTTGCGCTCACGCTTCAAAAATTCTTTGGTCACACCGCAATCTATAACGTCCCAGGGAAGGACCTCATCCTCACCCCAAACGCGATTTGAATAGAAATTATAGTCTATACTGCAGTCCTCAAATACCTTGATCCACGCGTCATAATGAAAATACTCGTCCCACGCGTCAAAGCAGAAGCCCCTCTCGCACGCAAGCGCAAGCGCGGGTGCAAGTCTGCGGTCGCCGCGCGCTAAGATCGCCTCAATGTGCGAAACACGCGCATCGTGGTGTACGTATCTTATCTTTCTGTCCGTTATCTTGCTTTCAAGGTATTTCTGCTTTTCAACAAAGGTCTCCATCGAGTCCTGCGCCTCCCATTGGAAGGGAGTAAAGGGCTTGGGTATAAAGCAGGAAACACTAACTGTAACAGAGGGAGCTCTTCCCTTTTGCCTGTTGGGATTTGCATAATACTCCTCGATTACTGCCTTTGCAAGCTCCGCGATGCCGTCAAGGTCCTCGTAGGTCTCTGTAGGAAGTCCCATCATAAAATACAGCTTGCACGAGGTTTTGCCCGCGTCAAAGCCAACGTTCACGGCGCGAAGAAGATCCGCTTCACAGACGTTCTTGTTGATAACGTCGCGAAGTCTCTGACTTCCTGCCTCGGGTGCAAAGGTAAGACCGCCCGTGCGAACAGTCGAAATCTTGTCCATAAGCTCCTTTGTAAAGCTGTCCACACGGAGCGATGGAAGTGACAGACTGACCATATTGTCATCCGTCCACTCAAGAAGCTCGTCCGTAAGCTCCGAAAGGCGCGAGTAATCGCTGATCGACAGCGATGAAAGAGATATCTCGTCATATCCCGTGGCTTCAAAAAGGCATTTCGCCTGATTGTTTAGCACCTCGGGGGTCTTTTCTCTGACGGGGCGGTAGACCATTCCCGCCTGGCAGAAGCGGCAACCACGAATACATCCACGGTAGACCTCAAGCATAATTCTGTCGTGTACCGTCTCTATGTATGGCATAACCACCTTGTCAGGAAAATATGCCTTGTCCATATCCGTCATAATGCGCTTAAGCACGCGCTTCGGCACGTCCTCAAAGATGGGTGTATACGCCTTGATCGTTCCGTCCTCGTTGTACGAAACGTCATACAGAGAAGGCACGTAGATACCGCCTATCTCTGCGGCGGCACGATGTAAAAAGTCCCTCTTTGTGTAAGTCCCGTCTTTTTTCATCTCGATATAGAGCCTTGTGAACTCAACGAGATTTTCCTCGCCCTCTCCGATGGAGAAGCAATCAAAGAAATCCGCAATGGGCTCTGCATTGTAAGCGCAGGGGCCTCCACCTATGATAATGGGAAAATCCTCCCCCCTGTCGCGTGCATAAAGCGGAATTCCCGCAAGTTCAAGCATCTTTAGAGTGGTAGTATAGCACATCTCATACTGAAGCGTGATACCGATTATGTCAAAATCCGTAAGGGGATCTCCGCTTTCGTGCGCACAAAGAGGAATTCCGTGCTCTCTCATCTTTTCCTGCATATCCGTCCAGGGAGCATAGGCTCTCTCACACCATATATCGGGCTCGGAGTTCAGCGCGCCGTAAAGTATTCTGATGCCAAGATTGGACATTCCTATCTCATAGGTGTCGGGAAAGCAGAATGCCCATCTTGCGTTCATTTTATTCTTGTCCTTCAATACCTGTCCGTATTCTCCGGCACTGTATCTGCCGGGCTTTTCCACGGACTTAAGGATCGTCGTATTTTTAATGTTCATCTTTTGTCCAAATCAATGCTTTAAATAAAAATGTGTCAAAAGCACCATAATTGAAGTGCATAGCGCAAGTGCCAAAGCCAAAGCAAGCATGCTTACGGTGTTTATGCCCGAGAAAAGAACAAGGGCAAAGGTAAGTATACCAACGAATATCACCGCAATTATTCTGAGCTTTGACATAATGCCCTCAAGCGAATCAAGCTTGATGCACATCATAAGTGCTTCGGTAAGGGCGCGCACGCTTTTTGTGGAAAGCACGCCTCCCTCTATGGATTTTTCCTTCTGACCGAGCTCCTTGATGGTCGGACGAACGCTACTGATACGGAAATTCTTCTTCGCGCCGTACTTCTTTGACCATTTTGTATTGATATTGGGGTCGGAGCTTCTTATACCGATTCCAACACCGCGCTGTGCAAGTCTTCTTGCAAGCTTTTCAAACTCGGATGAAAATTTATACGTGACGTAGAGCTTAGCACCGAGAGTGCCGTTAAGAGCAATAAACATAATGCTGTCCTCGCCCTCGTCCTCAAGCTTGAGATCCGCGCTCGTGTATTTCGGGTGGATACCGCAGGAGCGCATAAATGCACCCGTTCCGATAAGGACGGACGTTCTGCCGTCAACGATAGCAACGACGCCCTCCTTGCTTATCTCCTTGATCTCCACACTTTTGGAATGCACCATCTCACTCGTCGCAAATTCGAAAACGCTCTTGAGAGGTCCGCCTATCTTGGAGAAAACCGCCTGCGTGTGATACAGCACACGATAGATCTCATTGTTGTCATAAAGCTTCAGACCCTTAGTTCTGACGCTCTTTTTGTTAAATACGTTGTAATCGTCAAAGTAGACGATATTCGCCTTTCCGTACTCCGCAACGCTCGCCTTGCCGATAATACCCGTTTTTTGCTTTCCTAACACCTTGTATGCAATAAAGAACGCAAATTCGCTTTCAAATATTGCCGATATGATCAAGGAGAACGAAAGCGTGAGTATAAAGCCGAGCATAATGGTCGAGAACGCTTCCTTCATAAGAAGAAGAGCAAGCATCACACAAAGTGACGTTGAAAGGCTCACTATAAGCGATATCACCTTTGAGATAGTTCCGGGCGTGTTTTGAGAAACTCGCGCAAAGAACCTCTTAAGCAAGCTCACACGTGAGATACAATAGCTGTCCTTGTCAATGATCTCACCGCTGTCCATATCCTCACCCTCTCCCATACGAAGCTTTCCATAGGGCTCAAGAACGAGCTTTTTATCCTCGCTTGAGGCTATTCTGAATACACCGTGCTGCTCAAAGACCTCAAAGAGATCGTAAACCATACTGATGCAGAAAAGCAATGCAGAAAGCGAGTGGAAGGTCATTGAAGGCTCGGCATAGCCGAGAAGCAACAACAAAATGTCGTGGCCAACGTTAAGGAACAGTAATATCATTCCTCCGATATAGGCAACTGACGAAAAGCCAAGGAAATTTTTAAACAGCTTAATAAGCTTATCGTATGAAAGTGCTGCGCAGAAGAACAACACCTGCATAGCCGCAAGGATGTGAGTATCGGGATGCTCGCTCGCATTAAATAACCACGGAAGCTCCAAGCCGATCCACGAGCCAACCTCGTAAGCCGCAAGCAGCAAGGCAAAAATGAAGGTCGCAACAGCCTTTACTATAATAAGCGTTTTATTTTTTTTATATTTTTTATTTATCTCGGTATTTTGAGTGACAGACCTGTATTCGTCACCGCAGAAGCCGTAAATGGACTTGCCCTTAAGATCGTCATCCTTTTCGCTCGAATCGTGCACCGCCTGGCGGATCTTTTCAAATCCAACGGTTTGATTAAGCTCCTTTTCACCGCCGAGAGCGACCATAAGCGCAATGTCAACTGCGTCAAGCTCGTCTCCCGCAGCCGTGACGGGACTGAAATAATCGGTATTGGCACTTGCTCGGCGCGCGATCTCGCGGCTGTTGTCAAGCTCTTCCTTCGTCGGTGGAATTATATCAGCCTCTGCGGTGGTATAATCCTTATTCTTCATAAGGCGCTGCCAATCCTCAAATATCGTGTACTGCTTGTCTGGAGCGCGGCTTTCCGTTATCTCCGCCTCAAATACTACGTCGTCAAGATCTCCCGAAAAGTCCTCAACGAAATTATTGAAGACCGTTCCCTGCTGACCCTCAAGCACGTCGCTGTAGTCGATCGGCTCTTCGGCAAGCGGCTCGTCAATGATCCTCTCCTCGACGATCTCCTCCTCGACAGTAGGCTCTTCAGTTGCCTCTTCGACGAGCTCTTCTTCAACGATAGACTCTTCTATCGTCTCTTCGACGATTTCATCTTCTATAGCAGACTCTTCAACTACCTCTTCAGCCTCACTCGGAGTAATGGGAGTATGAAGCTCATCATCGATTCTCAGCAAAGCGCCCGTCTGAGCGAATTCCTCAACGAAGCTTTCCTCGCCGTCGTACCAAGGCACGTCATCTTCTTGAATCTCTTCTTGAATTTCTTCTTGAGCTTCTTCTTGAGTTTCTTCTTGGATTTCTTCTATGCGAATTTCTTCCTGTACGATCTCGGGCTCAACGAATGCGATCTCCTCGACCACCTCGTCCACCGTATCCTCGTCAACATCCTCCAAAACGACCTCGTCAACTATCTCATCGACTATGCCGTCTCCATTATCCTCAACGGCTTCTTCGATCACTTCTTCCTCGACCTCGTCCTCGATCTCTTCGTCCTCTTCCTCGTCAAAAACGGACTCCTCGATCTTTTCCTCTATCTCGGCAACGTCCTCCTCGATCTCCTCAAGGGTCGTGGGAATATCACCTGTTGAAGATGACTGTATCTCACCCGTCATAACCTCGTCATCAACGACTCCGAAATCCACGGTATCAAAATAATGCTCCTTGCTGACGGACGAAGCACTTGATGAACCGTTTGAGGAAAAATGCTTTCTGAGCATCTCTCTTATCTCCTCGTCGGTATGTATAACTGACGGTGCGGCAATTTGAGGCTCCGCGTTCGTATCAGCTACAGCTTCGCTTTGTTCTTTTATCTGTTCGATTATCCTTTTGATATCATCATTTTTACGGTCCGACACTCAAATTACCTCCTTTTCCTTATTTTTCATATAGATCAATTATTTTTTCTGTCTGTGTTGCTTTGATGCTTCCGCAAGGATCACCGCAGCAGCGGTGGAAACGTTAAAGGAATTAACGTGACCGTACATCGGTATAGACACTATAACGTCACTTCTCTGCTTAACGAGCTGGGAGACGCCCTCGCCCTCACTTCCGAAAACTATGGCGCAACCACCCGTGAAGTCGGTATCGTAATAAGCCTGTCCACCCGCCTCGGCAGCATATACCCAAATGTTTTGCTCCTTAAGCTCCTCAATAGTCTGTGCGATATTCGAGACCTTTGCAACCGCAAGATGCTCTATCGCACCTGCGCTCGATTTTGAAACAAGGGGCGTAAGACCCGACGCGCGGCGCTTCGGAATAATAAGACCGTGCGCACCAACACCCTCCGCGCATCTAATGAGCGAGCCGAGATTGTATGGGTCGGTGATGCCGTCAGAAATAACGATAAGCGGCGCTTCACCCCTCTGGCGCGCAATTTCGATAATATCCTCAACAGAACAATATTCCTTTTCGGCAGCCATTGCGATTATGCCCTGGTGCTGGCTCATACCTGCCATGCCGTCAAGCTTTGCGCGATCGACCTCAACAACGGGGATGCCGCGTTCAATTGCCTGCGCAACGAGCATAACTATCGAGCCCTCTCGGTCTCCGCGGCTAACGAGAAGCTTGTCCACAGCGCGTCCGCTTTTAAGAAGCTCACGAACCGCGTTCCTGCCTATCACAAGACCGCCAAGCTCGCCCTCTTCCATCTCCACGGGCTCCTTGTAGTATTGCTTCTTACCCTGAGGTGCACCTCTGTCGTCACGGTGGGGCGCTCGACCCTCTTTCTTGCCGAAATTCTTGCCTTTATTGTTAGTTTTGTAATTATTTTCCCTCATTTTTTATCCCTTTCTAAAAAAGAGTAAACTTATCATTATCCTATATTATATCATATATTACTCAATTTGTGTAGTCTTTTTTTGAGAATATTTTAACTTTTTATCGACTTTTTTCGAAATATTCCGCCCCGACTTCAAATTTCGATTTAGCAGGGAGTTACTTTGCGTAAAAAGGGTCGCTTTTCGAGAAAAGCTCCGCAAAAGCTTTTGTCGCTTGGGTTTGTATGTGTTTTGCGTAAATTTTCGATAAAATGCTCGCATTTTATCGATTTTGAAGCTCCAATCCC
>CALGCW010000338.1 GCA_937884385.1 uncultured Clostridia bacterium
CACAAGGGAGCCTTTTTTATGCTCATCTATGCCGTGTCAATTTTCTTGACAAGCACTGCTTTTGCGGACACAAAAGCAACTCCACACGTTACAGTGTTATTCTAAATTATTTTTAATTTTATTATTAAAAAAACTAACGTAAACATCAAATGCGCTGTTTTCAACGAGATCAATAAATTTTAATGCTTTCTCGCGTTCTTTGATAGCTTCCGCTTTCATTCCTTGAGATTCATAATATTCTGCAAGCTTTTCCATCATTTGAATAAGATTTTCAAAGGATATCCATTTTTGCTTTTCTGCTGCTTCGTATTTAGGTTTGCCTTCCAAGAGGTATGCCATTTCTGTAAGCTTAGTAAAATAAATCTCCGGTATTTGCTCAATAGCCGCTTCTGCACTTTTTAAATCGCCTTTAACCTTATATGCATACGCAAGAAATCTTAATGCATCGTACTTAATATCAGCTTGATTTGTTTTCTCAATCAAGGAACTTGCTATTGAAATTGTCTTGTCAGGATCTTTTGAGTAATTCAATACATACAAAAGATTGTTGAGCAAAACCTCGTTATCGGGATATTTTTTCAGACCTTCTTCAAGAATATCTCTGCTTTTCGGTGGATCTGACTCTCTGAATTTGTATGCCTCATTTACAATGGAGTCGATGGCAGATTCAATTTCTTTCAGATTAAATTCAAACATTTCATCCATCGAAACACCAAAATAGCTCGCCAATATGGGAGCGAGTGTAATATCGGGCAAAGCAATACCATTTTCCCATTTACGTACGGCTTGGAAAGAAATCCCTATGCTGTTAGCGAGTTGTTCCTGTGTAATCCCTCTTTGCTTTCGTAATTCTTTAATTTTATTTCCAATATTCATGTTGTACACCTCCAAATAATCAAGACGGCGCCTATCTTGTGATGTAATTATACCACAGGATGTCTATTTGTTCAATAACCGCCTAAACGACCTTGTTCAACTCACGGTTGAAATCGGAATCCTTTAACACTTACATAAAATATTGTAAAAGAAAGGACGTGATCCAATGGACACCAGTTAAGAGAAGTGGCGGACGATGTCCGATACTTTAACGAGCATAGCAAGTGTTATAACGCTTGCTGAGCCAATCCGAGAGATTGGCTTTTTTCTTTAGGGATGTATCCCTAATACCCTCAATTTAGAAAGGATAAACAAATGAGCAAAACAGAAAAAATGACCGAGCGCGTCACGGTCAAAATGGACGCGAATCTGAAAGCCAAGCTGCAGCGCGAAGCCGAGCGGTGCGGCGGAGATATGTCGGCGTATATCCGTTCCTTGATCGAGAACCGTCTCTCGCAGGCGGCGGGAACTTGCTACAACTGCATCGGTCGGCTTGAAAAGGCGTTGGATGCAGAGGATGTTGGATATGAGCTACACTCATTTATCCGTTCCAAATACAAGGCAAAGGACGGTGAGAGCTGATGGCAACAACCTCGCTATGGGCGGTGAGAGGAACGATACGCGACGTGGTGGCTTACGTCAAAGATCCAAACAAAACCGCCAATCCCGATTACGATCTTAAAAATGTACTGACTTATGCTGCCGACAGTAGCAAGACCGAAAAGCAGTATTACGTTACGGGACTCAACTGCTCACCCCTTTTCGCCTTTGAGCGAATGACGGCAACCAAGGAGCGATACGGCAAGCGCGGCGGCATCGTCGGATACCACGGATATCAGAGCTTCAAACCGGGAGAGTTAACACCCGAGGAGTGTCATAAGATCGGTGTGCTGACAGCCAAGCGAATGTGGGGTGACCGCTTTGAGGTCATCGTAGCAACTCACGTCAAGGGCTCGTCGGCTCTGCACAACCATTTTGTCATCAACAGCGTATCCTTCAAGGACGGCAAGAAGTACCGTTGGCAGAAAGGCAGTTATCGACAGTTGCGCCGAGTTTCGGACGAGCTTTGCCGTCAGCATCAATTATCTATCATCGAGAATCCAATGCCGAAGAAGGTACCGAGGCAGATATGGATCGCGGAAAAGCAAGGCAAGGTCACTCACGCATCAATTCTGCGCCACGATATCGACCGTGCTATACGAAGCAATATCAGCTTCAAATATTTCTTGCAAGCCTTGGAATATCTCGGCTACGTTGTTGTACGAGACAGCAAATATAAGCACCTCTCGGTCATCACCGAGGGATGGAGCAAACCCGTGCGTATTGACAGCTTGGGAGCAAATTACACCCTTGAAGCCATCGAGCGACGAATCCGAGACAACCTTCACAAAGAGCCAGTACCGCATATCCGCAAACCACAACGGCGTGTGGCGTGTGAGCTTGAAAAGCAAATGAAGGCATTGGAACGGTATTCCACTATTGAGATACTGTTTATGATCTTCTTTGAGCTAATGGGGATTCCGTATGATGATCCGTTCACCAAGGAGCAGAGGATGCCGCCGAAGTATGAGATCGCGTCGCCGTATTTCGCGCAAGAGGCGATCAACAACGAAAGATATTGCCGTGAGATCCGCCTTATGAGTTGGTACGAGCTTCACACAACAGAGGACGTGACTGCATTCCGTGATAGGCGAAAAGCCGAGCTTCAAAATTTGGAGCGTGAGAGAAAGGCGGTTGACAATCGCAGACGTCGTCTTACAGATCCCGATGAGAAACAGAAAAACAGCGCTGAGAGAAGCGCGATCACAAAGAAAATGACGAACGTCCGCAGGGAGATGAACCTTGCGGACGATATTTTATCCGATTCGATAAGACTTGCCAAAGCCATAGCCGCCGAAAAGGCTTGCGAGGAGCGTCTTGTGCCGGATAGAACCAAACAAAAACACAAAGAACAGGAGAGATAAAATGTATAAGAAATTAAAAGAAAGAATCACCGAAACCACGCAGTATTATCTGCTGCGCAACGTACACCCGAGGGCAGAACAGCCTTTCCAAGTCCGTGATGATGAGGAAATGAAGGAGCTTGTAGAAAGCATA
>CALGCW010000339.1 GCA_937884385.1 uncultured Clostridia bacterium
GAACAAAAATCCAAACGCGATCTCCGACACGACTTGGCAAAGGTTCGCCAAAAGCGTCGCTCCGCTTCCGTTGAAAAGATTCACGATGTGTCCAATACCAAATGTAATGCTTGAAACGATTATCGCGCTCCTTCTTCCGTCCTTCTCCATCGCACGGAACAAAAATCCGCGGAAGATAAGCTCCTCAAGAAAGCCAACGCAGAGCATACTGAGTGCATGTAAAACAAAATCACTCCAAGAACCGTTCATTTTAACACCGTACCAAAAATTGCACGAAACGAGCAAAGCAAGAGGCAAATAATACAAAAATCTCTTTGCGCTCACATCGGTTCTGCAAAGTCCAAATTTCAAAAAGAGTCCGTTTTTCCTCGTCCAAACGAGCGCCAAAGCACACAAAGCAGCCAAAAACGGCACGCTGAATATCTTTTCGAGCCCGATCGAGCGCGAAAGCTCGTCAGCCATACTCGTTCCCACAACGTAAACGATTATCCACACAAGCGCAAACCACAGCTCGCTTTTTTTGTAAAGCTTGTTCATATTCTCCTCCAAAAATCCGAAATTCTAACCGTCACTCCTATATAAAAAGCAATCCTCATCGTGTGAATATATCACACCGATAGCCTGCAGATACGAGTAGATGATCACCGAGCCGACGAACCTCATTCCGCGCCCTTGCAGATCCCTTGATATCGCATCCGATAAGTCGTTGGTGGTCTTCCCCACCTCATAAATAGTTTTTCCGTCAAAAAAAGTCCTCAAATAGCCGTAAAACGAACCGTATTCGCTGACTATCGACTTAAAAATCCTGCTGTTATTGATGCTCGATTCTATCTTTCGCCTGTTTCTGATGATGCTTGTATCCCTCAACAAAAGCTCGCCGACCTTGGCTTCACCGTAGAGAACTACCCTGTCTATATCAAATCCATCATACGCAGCCCTGAAGCTCTCCCTTTTGTTCAAAACGCACTCCCAGGAAAGACCCGCTTGAAAGGACTCAAGTATCAACATCTCGTATAAATACCGATCATCAAAGCGCGGAACGCACCATTCCTTATCGTGATATTCAACGTAAAGACCGTTTTTCAAGTTGCACCATTTACATCTTTTTTTGCCGTCCATACTGCGCGCCCCTTTAAAATTCAAGCTTTTGATGGCTTGATTATACCATAAATACCGCAAAATGTAAATAGCACAACTCATTTTCGCGAAAAAAGGGAGACAAGCGTCTCCCGAATCGTTCTCAAAGCAAAACAAATTCTATTTCCGAATTTTCATAGACCTCTCTCAAGCTCTTCCGCATTTTGTCCTTATCAATTCCTTCGAGTTCATAAGCACTTGAAAGACAAACTCTAACCCTTATCCTCATTCCCATCTTGTACACGGTGAATCGCGATTTATCCAAGCCCGTTGCGCCCTCCACGGCACGTATGATCCTCGTATCATTTGCCACACCGCCCGTCAGCTCGCGAAAAGCATCAAAAAACAAAACTATCGGCTCCTTGAGCGCACCTATAACCAAAATAAGCGCAATAAAGAAATCCCCCGTATAGTGCAAAAAATCAAGCGCGGATTCCTTGGGAATTAAGCGCAATAAAACGATCGCAACACCAATCCCGGCAGATTGCAGACCGTCGATGAAATTCGTCTGCGACTCCGCACGCAAAATAGTGCTCGTTTTGTTCGTCCTCTTGTACTCTGCCCTGTTGTAAAATCCAAGCCCCAAGCAAAGTGCCGTCACAAAGAGAGTGTAAGCGGGCAAGGCATCCGTATCCATTATCTCCCCTCTGCCGTAGGCAAAATACTCATACGCCACCAAAAATGACTCATATACCGCGCTGACCATCAAAGCTATCATCAACGAAGCCTTAAAGAGTGCATACAACGGCTCCAAAAAATACAGACCGCCCGGATAACGCTCCGTTCTGTTTATGCTTATCCTTGAAATAACGACTGCCGCAACCGACGATATCAACGCGATCAGCGAAAAAAAGCCGTCAAGGAACATTATCTGCAAGCCCGTCAGAACGTACATCCAAATTCCCGCCGCAGCTATTACGGAATTCATCACTATAGTAATGATCAGTGCCTTGTTTTCTATTTGCTTTTGCTTCATTTTACCGCCCGCCCATTTCATTATTACCTTCAATCAGTATTATCTCACAAAAAGGCAAAAAGATACCCACAGTTCAAATAATCAAAAAAGCTCCGCATATGCAGAGCTTTCTCGCGATGCGTCAGATCGCAATATTAAATTTTGTCTACTCATCAAATTAGGCTTCAGATCCGTCTTGCTGTTTGCTTTCGAGATCATCCAAGCGTTTTTCCAAGTCATTAACTTTCTTTTCAAGACCACTTACAGTTTCGCCAAAAACGAATACGAAAAATGACAAAACAAGAGCAACACCGATCTCAATTAAAATCGGATCTCCGCTTTCAAACAGCTTCCAGCCCCCGAAGAATACAAATAAATATATTACTGCCAAGCAAAGAACAAAAATACCCATCCACCTTAAAAGCAGCCTGATCTTATCCTTCATTGATTATCTCCTTACAAATTCAAGTTCATCCAACAGTTGTATTATAACACAAATCCGATTACCGCTTTACTTAGATCAATTATACTCAAACTCAAGATCACCGTCCACGCACTTGCCCGTTGATTCAATAATAACGTAGACCGTTCTTTCGCCATCATATTTTTCATCAAGTATGATCGTTTCGTCACAATGCTCTCCGCCCTTGATCGTGCGGATCAATTCCTTTTCACCGTCAACGCCGATATAAATATTCAACTCTCCTTCCGCAAGGCTTGCTTCAATATCAAGTGTATGCTGGGGATCGCCGTCCCTCTTCAATTTGAAATTATACGTCCCCCTAAAGGTATGAAAGTTCATACTCGCTTCGTCGCCATAACAGGACGTGATCAAAATAGTTGCAGAATAGCTCTTAACGTATCCCCCACAGCTGCAAAGCAAAGAAAGAATAAGCACCAATACCAATGCCAAACTGATTTTTTTCATATCTGTTATTTCTCCTTGTATCCCATTTACAAAATTTTACAAAATTCAATAATTTCTTTACTCATCTCATCACTTTTGAAGTGGTGAATATAGTGACTGCAATCATAAGAAATCAACCTTGCTCCCATCATCGTAGCAAACCTTTGCTGATTTATGACCCAGTCCCTTTCTTGATCCTCACCGCTGGAGGAAAACAATAGCATAGGACATTGGATATCTCCATCCTTGCCTACCACTTTTGCGTTGTTCAAAGCTTCTCTTGCTTCGTTTATACAGCATATATTGAATGCGTTTCTGTTTTTCAAAAGCTTATGCTGCTTAAGTTCCTCTTCCGTTAAAGAAAGATCACTTACTGAAGATAAAATGCTTGCAAGCCTAAGACCTCTTAAGACTTTCATAAGTCTGATGGTTTTTCTCATTTCTTCCTCCGTCCAAACGCTAAATGACAGAGGCGTTGCCATATCTATTCCAATAATAGCAGAAACTTCGTCAGGAAACTTTTGCTTCCATCGGATAGCTTCAATTCCGGACATAGAATGCGATGCTAAAATATACGGCCCCGTTTCTCCAAGGGCAGCCAATGCCTGCCTTTGTATGGAAACAAGTGTATCTATATCACAAGGAGATTCACAAATATCCGAATAACCGTATCCATATTTTTCAATAACAATGACACTGAAATCAGATAACAGTTTTTCATAAAGAACCTTGAAATCATAAACAGGTGCAACCGTACAATGACCCGACATAAATACGATCGCGGGAGCATTTTTATTTCCCTGCGTATATACGTGAATTTTATGACCGTTTACGGTTACCAATTCTCCATTACATTTAAGTGTCTTTTTCATATATGGCTCCTCCACATATTAAAGGTATGCTTTGTAATCTAATTATATAGAACAGATAGAGCTAAATCCACCAACTTGGGTTTGCATTTGCGCAACTTTGGGTTGCGTTTAAGAATTAGACATCTAAACGATGTAATTATACCATAAATCCCCATAAAAGTAAATAGAACCGCAGAGTTTTTCCAAATCGCACCGCCCTACGATAAAACAAAAAGCCCCGCCATAGCAGAGCCTTTTGCCTCAATTTTCACCAAATGCTACAAATTGGAATTTGCCGCTTTGTATTTAGTGAGAATACTCTTGAAACCATTTTTCAAAGCGTGATTTATTGAAAATAATGAATTTATATCGTTCACCGTTTTTCATATCAACTGTTGCAACGGGAAATATTATCCACTTCCAAGAAATTTCTTTTATTTCCTGCAACGGCAAAACCAAATTCCTATATTTTTGGTCAACTGTAAGCTTGTTTGTCTTGTAAGTAAGCGACTGACTATCGAGGTATAAACCTCCTCCGAGTATGCCATTATGACACAAACTACAAACAAAAGATTTCATAGAAATAACCCCCTGTCAAATTCAAGTTTATCGATTAGTTAGATTATACCATAAAAACGGCAAAAAGTA
>CALGCW010000340.1 GCA_937884385.1 uncultured Clostridia bacterium
ATAATCCGTACCGCGCCGTTTACGACGTAAAGGCGGCTCTGCGAGAGGATCCCCCCAAAACCTTTGCTTTTGAAGGGGCGGGATACGTTGCGTTCGATAAGGCCGAATTCGAATACATAAAAAACACCATGGAGCTGAAGGTCGAGCTTGCTGTTCGATACGGGAACGCTTCCAAACTGTTTGACGATAATCAGTTGAACGGAGCCTTTTACCTGACGGGTAACCCCGATGGCGAAAACGTGCATAAAACTGCCGAGGATGCCGAGAGCGGAGATCCCACCAACGAAATGACCGGCATTCAGCCGCTTGCGGTGTCGGATATTATCTGCTCGGCTCCTTATCAGAAAAAAGGCAGCTCATATCAGGAACCGACGATACCAAGTAATTACTCCCCGGTGACTGATGTTTTCTCTACTTCCAAGGAAGCGGCAGAGATCCTTCACAAGGACGGAGAACGCAAATTTAAGCTTTACATTGCAAAAACAGAAACGCAAAAGCCCTATATCTCGAATATTTTTGCAACGGACACTTTGAGCGTTTTCCGAGCAAACGGAGGATATGAAACCGGGCTTGACATATGCTACATCACCGACGACATCAGCGAAACCGTTCTTCTTTCGCAGTTGGCAAGTCAGGGGGCTACCAATTTCTGCGGAGAAAGCATTCCCATGAGCACGGAGTCTTGCGAAATCAACATGCTGGAATTCGGCTATCAAAAAACCGAGGATCCGGAGAAGGCTTTGCGCGACGTTTTCCTTTATTTCAACAAGTTTTCTACCGATGCGCCGCCAAAGGTGCTGTATCGCGGAACCGTAACATATACGTTGATCTGCGAAATCCCTTATAATCTTACAGGATACGACGATGCTCCGAAACCCGGCATCTATCTCTATGGCACGACCAGCGAAAAAGCGGGAAAACCCATTACCGATTTTGATATTTCCTTTTCCCCCTTCTATGACGGCTATGAAACCGTCAGAACCAAAGACGGCCGTTCTCTTTGGAGCGAGATTCTCGAGTATTTGAACACCCAAATGAACGCCCACCCGATGTATATGGCAGAGTACGTATACGAGGCTTTGATCGACTTCTTCTCTTTCCCCAGGGGACAGGTAGGGGAGCCGCAGCAAAACGGAAACTTCTTCTTGCATATCAAGAGAGAGGGCGTTGATCTTCGCAATGAAAAGCCCTACGTAGGAAAGATCTATCTTGCTTCGGATCATTACCATAACGACTACAACAAATGGAATTGGACGAAGTTGTACAACGATCTTTTTGATCGTGGGGCAGAAGCCTGTGTCAACTTTGACCTGAACGAAAATACCGTAAAAGGCGGTAGTGTGATCTGCTTGGGCTATAGTTTTACCTCCGATCCCGGTGATGCTATTCGGGATATCAGCGCGTATCACGAAAAGAATCCTCCCGCAACCTTGACCGATGATGGTGGCCGCAGGTATACGCTGGTGCAGGATCTGGATCTGAACGAAGGCGCAAGCGGAGACTACATTTATCTTTACGCCACCAAAGACCGTTCGGCGGGCAGTCCGATCATCCGCTTATCTGCCGGATATGACGTGGTCACCGGCAGCGGAAGACAAACCTGGGTGGACGGTACTCAGGTAAGCACCAATACCTACTGCACCAAGCGCTGGGATACAAATTCTTATTCCGATCTCAACCGTTGGGCAGGCGGTAAGTACATCTATTTGATGTTTACTGATGTGAACAGCACTTTCAAAGGAACTTACACGCCCATCAATTACGGTGCGGACAAAACTTTTTCCAGAAGTGGCTATACCAGCATAAAGCCCGACGGCAAATATATCGGCGGTCTCTACGTGATGGATAAAAATACCATCCTTCAGGAAAAGATCGCGGCAGGCACCCTCCCGAAGGGAAGCACCTGCGATAAGATCACCGATAACGAGGTAAAAGAGCGCCTGAAGGCAATGGGTGCAGAGGTCGTCATCGACACACCGATCCAGACCACCGGTGCTACTTATTTTAAGAATAATAAAAATAAGGTGTATATCGGATACAGCCGTACCAATACACTGAGGAAAGCGATTCGCGGAATTGCCATCAAGACGGAGATTCTATCCTTAAATGAACCGGCGGAAAGCATAACGGTTGATGGCAACAACTACAATTTGGTTGCCGAGTCGGCAAGCAAAGTTGCATCGCTTCCTCGCGCGATCAATTTAATCGGCGTTGATAACGGACAGGATTTACTTGTGCCGAGAATGTATCTTTACTACTCCACAAGTGTCGATAACGATCCCATCTATGATATCACCATAGACGGTGAGCCGATCAAGAACGGTTGGTTAACGGCATACTCGGCAAACGAAATCGATCCTTTTGCAGACGTTTTTGCACAGGCAACGAAGCATAAAGAGCTTTCCTATCAGGATTACGATGAAAACGGGGATGCCCCGAACACCGCTTACGGCTACGAACTGTACGGCTGGACCAAACAACTTAGCGAATACTTTGATCCGGCGGAGGAAGAGCTGACTCCCTTCTATATTCACACCAAGCACTATACCGCAGAAAGCCTTGAAGCATTAAAGCCCTATATTAGTGAAGTTTTTGTTTCCGAGGGTGCTACAAGACACGCGGCCCTTGCCGATATGGTAAAGTATGGTGTAGATGGTTTTGTGGACCGCGATCTGAACCAATCTGCCGGTGGAAACTTCGTGTATCTGGGTTATAAGCGTACAGAAAAGGCAGAGGATGCGCTGACCGACTTGGTTGTGTTTGAAGGCAAGGACCCCGAAGAAAGCAAACGACTGGACATTGACGGAAAAACTGTAAAATATACGTTAGCGTCCAACGTTGACTTGAATAGTAATGCGGGTGGTAAATGGCTGTATCTCTACTTTTCCGATTCGGCAAACACGGGAAATCCTCTCAAAGGCTTGCGTGTTGAGGAAAAAATTGTTTCTTACCTCAAGTGCGGCGTAGAAGAAGTCACCGTGAAGCGCGCCGAAGATAAAGTGATTACCAATGAGAACATCGATCTGAACAAGAGCGCGGGCGGCGACTATCTCTATTTGATTATGAACCGTGAAACCACAGCCGGTCATGACTATTCAATACTGAAAAAGACGACGGACGTGCCTGCTACCTGTGGCGAAGACGGTGCTCTTACAGGGTACTATGAATGTAGCTTGTGCGGTGCTGACGGCGAAGTTGTGGAAAAGGTTTATCCGGCTACCGGTAAGCACAAAGATGCAGATGGCGACGGTGACCACAAGTGTGATGTATGTGGTGCAAAAAATATCACTGCTCACGTGGAAGGAGAGGTTCAAAAAGAGGACAAGGAAGCTCCTACTTGTGTGGAAAAAGGATCTTATCATTTAGTGATTTATTGTGTAGAGTGCGAAGACGAATTGCGAAATACCGTACTATATACCGATATTAACCCCGATAATCATAAGGACGGCAAGGATGCCGATCACAACTGCGACTACTGTGGACTGAAAATTGAAGATCATACTCCGGGAAAACCAGTGGAGGAAAAACGTATTGAGCCCACTGAGGATACCGACGGCTCCTACAAAAAGGTTGTCTATTGCAAGGAGTGTAAGGAGAAGCTCAGCGAGGAAACCGTGATCCTCCCGGCTCTGAATAAGGCAGACCCTCATGACGATGAATTGGTTGCCTCCCTATTTGGAGATGGTTCGATTGTAATTATTTGTTCTATCGCAGGTATTGCTATTTTAGCAGCCATCATTATTTACATACAAAAAAAGAAAAAAGGCAATAAAGGAGAAAATGAGAATGAGTAAAGTATTTAGACGGCTTTTAGCATTTGTGTTGGCGGCAAGT
>CALGCW010000341.1 GCA_937884385.1 uncultured Clostridia bacterium
CCCTCCCGGAGGGAGCCGTTGTACATCATACCTCTGCGGATAGTGGGTTCGGGCTTCTGCCCGATTGTGCGAGGACTGCCGCGCGCTATGCTTGCCCCGGACACGAACGTGGAGTGTTTTCAACTCTCGTTAGAAAAATTATCTCCAAATGAGTTATTGTTTTTATAAGCAAATATGATATAATAAAATCAGGATAAGCGCTGATCCAAATTGATTTGGAGGAACTACTATGATTAAACTTGGAGAAAAAATCAAGTCTTTAAGAAAACAGAAAAACATATCTCAAGAGGTTTTTGCCGGTTATCTCGGCGTATCTTTTCAAGCTGTTTCAAAATGGGAAAACGGAAATACCATGCCCGACGTGACTATGATTCCCGCTATCGCATCATTTTTTGGTGTTTCCACCGACGAGCTGTTTGATTTTAATCTGTTTGAGATAGAAAAGCAGGTTGAGGCAATCTGTCATGAGGCATATAAATATCGTTTCACCGATGGAGCAAAATCTGAACGTATTTTGCGCGAAGGATTGCAGAGATTCCCCGGGAATGACATCATACTGAATAATCTGCTATATACGTTGGATTATCAGACGAGAGCAGATGAGATAATCACTCTTTGCAAAACCCTCATTGAGTCTACGAAGGATGATTCCGTAAAATATGACGCCTGCCGCATTCTTGCATCGTGCTATAAAGAAAACGATCAGAATGACTTGGTCAAGCCTACCCTTGAAATAATTCCCGAAATTTATTTTTCTAAATTAGAGCTGATGGCATCTCTTTTAGATGGAGAAGACAGCTATGAGGCGGCACAAAAGCAGAAAAACATTTCTGCTGAGGATCTGATTGTTATGCTGATTGTCACGGGTAAGCACTTAAAAGAAAATGGTGAACTTGAAAAAGCCAATTCACAATTTAGGATTGCACTAAAAGTAATGGATGCTTTTGAGGAAGATTTTGTTGAAACCAAATGGTTCAAAGCTACCGTTTATGAGTACACAAACGAACAACGAAAAGAAATTGAAACATTGCTCGCAGAATAAACTCTCGCCCCGCCTCGCGCGGGGCTTTTCTTTGTTTTCTGCATATCAAAAAAGCCTTCCCCCACTGGGGAAGGCTATTCAATTTTACCGCTAATATTGCAGATGCTCGGTCTGCTTCTTTTTATATTATTTCCATTCCTGGTCAACAATGAAGACTCTTGTTTCAGCCTGCCACGATTCCGAGACGGGATATACTCTTAGCTGTGCCTGCCACTCCTGTGATACCGGAAAGACGTTCATAGTAGCCTGCCACTGCTGATTTACGACGTAAACCTTCATTTGCGCCTTCCATTCCTGATCCACGAAAAATACTCTGACTGCCATAAAAACCTCCTGTTGTAGAACGAATTGTTTTTTATTTTATAAGCTCGTCGGTAAGCCGGATTATCTCGGGCGCGATCTTTTTGCGCTTTGCTTTAACGACGGCATTATATACGGGGTATGCAAGTATGGCGATGATACCGCCGAGGACTCCTATAACGATGCCTGACAATAATGCCATATCCTGGAGGGGTCCGAGAATTGTAGCAATATCGGTCATTATCAGACTCATTCCAAATCCAAGCATCAGGGCTCCGACGATACCGAAGATCAGCGATATTGCGGTAGCTTCTCTTGTCACGCTTGCGTCAAGCCTTCTAAGACGAGCCATTTTGTCCTCTGCTTCCGTCGGGGGAGTGTATTTTTCACGTATCTTTTTTATCTCTGCCTGTTCTCTTGCAGAATAATTATACTCAAATTTTTCGTTTTTGTCAATCATTATTTGTTTGCCTCTATTTTTTTGATTTCGTTTGTAGATCTTACGATCATATAGCTTGATAGCCCAATCACTACGAAGCATATTCCTGCTCCCGTTGCGGCTATCATTATTCTTTTGTCCTCGATCGCGGTTTCTCCGCCAAAGGCTGTCAGCATTGCTGTCTCAAGCGAGAGCATGGAGACCAGAGCCGCTGCAAGCTTTACGGCTTTTATGGAATCGACGATGGGGCTGTTATATTTTCTGTTTTTGATCAGCTCAATTATTGCAACGGTTATATGGTAGAAGGAATAAGCCGCCATAACGTATATGAGCATTCCGGCGTAAGTAAAGCCCTTGTCCTGATACATCATCATAAGCACTACTCCCGTAAGAGATAGGTTTATAAGCGTCAGTACCGCGGCGCAGGCTCTTGCTCTTTTCCATTCTCCGAGAGGATTTTCGCCAAGTGAATACTTGTGCGTGTAAAGAGCAAGTATAAATCTCATCAGAGTGAGAGTAGCATAGTAGAACGCAAGCACGAAGAACCAATTGGTGGTATAGACAAATCCGTATGCGATATTCAGGGCAACGTTTGCAAGGTTGATAAGCAGGGAAGAATAGAGTGTGACTCGAGTTTTGAACTCTATATCCGTGAAATATTTGTTGCCGTACTTGGTGCTGTATACCTTGTTTTTCGTTTTTTTTGATCGTTCTTGAGCAGTTTTTGATAAACGATGCTGTCACTATGCAAACGGCGTAGAATGATATTGCGTATATCGCGTAGTAAACGGGGTGATTGGTAAAACCGTTGATTATTACCAGACCCATTCCCGCAATGCATAAAAATGCAAATAAAGCGACCACCCATATCGGTGGGAATATTACTTTGTAAAGGATCTTTTTCCAATTCATTGCTTTTTCCTCATTCTGACTGTAAATGCAGTGCCTGCTCCACGGTCGCTTGCGACTGATATGGAGCTTTTGGTAATGTCTATTACGCGCTTTACTAGCGCAAGACCGAGCCCGTTGCCCTCGGTTGCGTGGGAGGTGTCGCCCTGGTAAAATTTATCGAACATATGCGCGCCCACTTCGTGAGAGATGCCGCAGCCCGTGTCCTTGACGGTGACGATCGCGTGATTTTCTGTGGCTTTGACGCTGACGCTTACCGTTCCGCCCTCGTCAGTGAATTTTATCGCGTTGGAGATGAGGTTGTTCCACACGAGACTCATCATCTCGCGGTCGGAGAAAATAAGCACGCCGTCCTCAATATCCGTTTCGATGTTAAGCTTTTTTCTCTCCCAAGAGTCCTCAAACTGAAGCAAGCATTCGCAAAGCTGCTCCGAAAGGTCATATTCCTCAAATTTTGGAGTGATCTGTTGATTTTCAAGCTTATTCAGCTTAAGTATATTAGTCACAAGGCTCGCAAGGCGTTTTGAAGCTGAGCTTATCGCTTTGGCGTATTCAATGCGTTTTTCCTCGGGAAGATCCGGTGCCTGCAAAAGCGTGCCGTAGTTCTGCATTACGGCAAGCGGAGTTTTCAGCTCGTGTGAAACATTCGCGATGAAATCCGTGCGAAGTGTTTCAGTTGAGGACAGCTCCTGCGCCATCATATTGATGCATTCGGCGATCTCTGCAAACCTATCCTCGCTGTTGTATACCTTTTCTTGCTCTATCCTTACCGAAAAGTCGCCCTTCATCATCTGCCTGGTTGCGTCGGTTATTCTTTTGGCGGGGCGGTCAACTGTTATTCTGCGTCTGAAGAGGTCGCACACCGTGATGAGAAGCGTAATAAGTATTACGTTGAGCATAGTTATCTTTGCTGCGCTCGCAACGTTGCTTGCGGTGAACTCGATGCTCATTTCCTTTGCCATCGTGTTGAGAAAGAGTGTCATACAGCAGGTGACGACGAAGGCAACAATAAGGAAGAATACGAGAAAATGGCTTACCGATCGGATGATCCTTCTTATTCTTTCGTCGCTCATTGATCACCGCCTTATATCCGAGACCGTGAACAGTCTGTATCTCAAACGAATCGCAATCGGCAAGCTTTGAACGAAGCTTTGTCATATAGACGTCGACGGTCCTTGTGCCAGTCTGCGTGTCAACGTCCCAGAACTCGTCCATAAGCTGTGTGCGCGTAAAGGTCTTTTTGGGGTAGGAGAGCAGCTTGTACAAAAGGTCAAACTCTCTTTGTGTAAGAGGTATATCCTCGCCATCGAGGGTCGCGCTTCTTTCGTCGGCATCCATTACGAAATTGCCTACTTCAAGGCGACGGCTTGATGCGATCTTTGAACGGCGGAGAAGAGCGCCTATGCGCAAAAACAGCTCGTCAAGATCGATGGGCTTCGTCATATAGTCGTCAATGCCGATGCGGTAGCCTCTTTGCTTTGACGCGAAGTCATCGCGGGCGGTCATAAACAGGATGGGTACATCGCTGTTCAGCGAGCGCACCGTTCTTACAAACTCAAAGCCGTCTATATTGGGCATCATAATATCGGATAGGATACAGTCGAAGGTGGTCTTATACATTTCGTCGTAGGCACTCTCTGCATCAAGGCAGCCGATTGCCTCATAACCGCTGTTATTCAGAAAAGAGCAAACGCTACGGTTCAGATCTCTATCGTCCTCGACAACTAAAATTTTAAACATATATTTTAACCTCCAAGAGCCATAATTAGATTGTTTATGTCATTATAACACACAAATGTTAAAATTTTGTTTGCGTTTTTGATTTTTTGGTGGATTTTTTATCAAAAAGAAAGAGCAATGCCTTTGGCATTGCTCTTTCTTTTGTACACGTTTCTTTATTTATTGATTATTTTGTCGCTGAGCTCCATTATCTCTTTTGCATACTTTCTCTTACGAGAATTCAAGAGCTTTTTGTATATCGGGTAGTTTGCAAGAGCCATAATCATTCCCGCGATGCCGACGATTATTCCTATGGGCATTGTGTTTACGATATTGACCATCGCACCGATATCTGTCATAACAAGGCTCATTCCGGCGCCCATAATTATTGCGGAGATGCTTCCAAAAATGTATGCAAATGTATTTGCGGGGCGTTTTACCTTTGCGTCAAGAGCGCGGAGCGCGTCAAGCTCGGCGGATTTTTTCTCTGTGTACTGTGCGCGGATGTTTTGCGCGATAAATTCTTGATCGTTTCTGTTCATAATTATACCTCACTTTGTTTTTTACGCATTAATCATACATATTGTATGTTTTTGATTTTTTAAAGAAATGTTTAAGTTTTGTTAAAATGAAAAATAAATATGGTTTTTTGAAAAATGATCGTATTTTTTCAAGCTTTCGCATTCTAACATCCAAGCACCAACAGAAAAAAGGACACCGTTTGGTGTCCTTTGAAGATGAAAATTTGTTTAATTTAAACTATAGTTAAAATACTGACTTACTAAATCCGTATAGTAAAACAACGAACTAAATGATCCCCAGAAAGACAAAACTCTTCCGTCTGAGGCATATTCTCCTATGTAACCGGCAAATGTGTTTTCTGCATAGTTTGCCCAGATGATCAAGAAGTTTCCGTTTTCATAATTGAGTCTTATGCAAACATCCTTTGGAGAATTGTAGGCATAATACGTGTGAAGTATATCTGTATTTGAAAATGCATCTAAGAATTCCGGTATTTTTTCCGAAGGAAGTGATTCAAGAACAGTTGTGTTAGCAGGAACAAATGGCACTAACTCATCAAATTGATCAGGGACCCAGCTTATAAAATGCTTTTGATCTGGGTTTGTATATTCAATCAAGTCTACACCTATAACATCATTTAGTGAATCGCGGTTAATTGTGTAAGACCCTGGATCGCAAGAGGTCAGTGTAAAGCATATTATTATCAAAAGCACAAGTGAAATCTTTTTTATCATAAAATGGCACTCCTTACGTTAAAAGTATATGAGTATTGTACCATACAATGAAAAGCAAGTCAAGTGATTTGCGAAATAGCACGCAGTTTGCATTCATCGTTGCACGTTAATGGGAAAAGAGATTTGAATCGGCTACACCGCCCACTCGCGTCGCATAGTCGTCTTACTTCGCAAATAATTTGCTCGTAACACTCCTTGCTTTGGCTCCTTCGCTTTGTAAAAACATCACACTGTGATGTTTTTACTCGCTCACCCTTGCCGGTCCCATTGCTCTTGCGAATTCAAATGTCTACTTTGCAGACAAAAAAACAAAACCACCCAATCGGGTGGTTCCATTTTTTGGCGGAGAAGGAGAGATTATCTAGGAACGCAGGCGTTCCGTTGCACTGTTGGCGTTAGCGCATCACACTTCGCAAAAGGTATTTTGCTCGTATTCTGCGACGCCTGCCACTCCTTAGCGCTCCCTTCATCGCCCACCGGGCGCGGTCGCGCACGTCCCTCTCGCGCCTCCGTCGCGATCGTTCAAATCTCTCAAGCAAAAAGAAAAAGCAGACACAAGGTCTGCTGTTTCTTTTTGGCGGAGAAGGAGAGATTTGAACTCTCGCGCCGGGTATATCCGACCTACACCCTTAGCAGGGGCGCCTCTTCGGCCTCTTGAGTACTTCTCCAAATACACTCGTGAACTGCCGCTTCCATTCCGTTCACGCCCAATCATTATATATGATTTTTTGCCGTTTGTCAATAGCTTTTACATAAAATTATTATTTTTTCGCTTTATTTATTTTATTGACTTGTCTTGAACTGCATATGTATATACGATAAATGAAGAAAACTGTGTTTATGCTGAAAAGCTTCGCTTCCTTGCTGTTGTATAGAAGCCTTTTCTTTGTGAATAATTATGCTTTCGGCAGAATTCTCGTTTTTTATTGACTTTGATATGATAATATGATATAATACTCCTCGTCAAATCAGAAGGTAGGTAATAAAATGGGTTTTGAATTTTTCGCTGTTAGTATAATGTTTGGCTTCGGACTTGCAATGGATGCGTTTTCCGTGTCACTTGCAAACGGAATGAACGAAAAGAGAATGAAGGTGAGCAGAATGTGTACTGTCGCAGGTGTATTTGCGTTCTTTCAGGCGCTTATGCCCTTGCTCGGTTGGATCTGCGTTCACACTATTCTCGAATTTTTTCACGGTTTTTCAAAATTCATACCTTATATTGCGCTCATCCTTCTTGCTTATATTGGCGGCAAGATGATATGGGAAGGGCTTCACAAAAACTGCGATTGCGAGGATTGCTCGGTCGGATTTGCGGGTCTTGCGCTGCAGGGAATTGCTACCTCAATTGATGCGCTTTCCGTCGGCCTTGACATTGGCGAATACAATTTTACAGAGGCGCTTGTGTGCGCACTCGTTATTGCGCTGGTCACCTTTATCATTTGTATGTTTGGTGTGTGGGCGGGCAAAAAGTTTGGCAATATGCTTTCAAACAAGGCGACTGTCTTCGGCGGCGTGATACTTGTTTGTATTGGCGTGTATATTTTTGTCAAGGGAATTATGGGAATATAGATGATGTAATTGACAAAATTTGTATCTTGTGGTATAATAAGCAAAACGGACACCGTTCAGATAAAAAAGTGCCCGAAAGGCGCAGAGTAGGGCATTTTTGCCTTGCTCTGCGCCTCTTTGTATCTTTCTTGCAATTTTGAAATTTTTTCAGAAAAGCTGAAGAATTTTGTGAAGAAAACAGGTATTATTATATAGAGGGTATCCTCAAATTTGATAAAAAGGAGAAAAATTATGAAAAAGGTATTGAGTTTAATTTTGGTTGTATGTATGGCGTTCTCCTGCCTTGCGCTTTCCGCTTGCGTGTGGGAGGGGGTATGGGGCAGTTTCACGTCGACCGTGCCTACAGAAGGAACGTCTCGGGCGATTATTCAGCCATCTGAGAGAGACCCTATGCTCGATGAATTGGATTTGGACTATAGTGATGATTTTGATGAATATGACATCGAGTTTGTGAAAACTATGCGATATACTCAATTTCCCGGGTTGCCCGGATACAGTCATTCAACAAGCTTTGAAGAAGCAATGAATCAACTCGATAGAAATAAAAACACGTGCTATAAATTGACTATTGACACTCAAAGTGTTCTTTATTTTGTGGCAGTATACGGCGAGGGAGGATATTATTTCTTGGATTTGGGCGGTGTGGTAGAGAATGTGAAATGGTGCAAATTCAGCAGTTACGATGATGTTCCGTCAGAAATGGAAGGCAAAGGGCTTCTTGGCGTTTATGCCGTTCATAACTGTGTTGTGGAAAAGGACATTCTAAATGATGTTTCATATAATAATTACGGAAAGTATTACGTACCCTTAACAGACGGATATTCGGAAAAGGACTATAAATCACAGTATAGTTTATCAGATACAGCCACTTGGATGGACTTACGCAAGCTTTTTGGTAGAACGACACCGCTGACGGTGTTGCACACTGCAAAGAGCGATTATTTTTATCCTTATGATTTGGCTTATTCATCCGGATATGTGCCCGGATGCGATATTTACGGATACTATACAGATGAGGACGGAGAGGAATATTTGTTTGCAAACTTGGATTGGACTATTCAAGAGTTGGTTGATGAATACTGGGCAAAATAGAGGTAATAAAGGAGGAAACCAACATGATGAAAAAGGTATTGAGTTTAGTTTTGGTTGCGTGCATGGCGTTCTCCTGCCTTGCACTTTCCGCGTGCGTGTGGGAGGGGATATTTGGTACGACAACCTCGACTGTACCAACCACTTCGACGACGCAGCCCACTACGAAGCCGACGAGCACGACGACGAGCACGAGTACAACCACCACAACGACTACCACAACCACAACAATCTCCGACGCTGGCGAGCCCGTGGATCTTGTTATACAACACGGTGATAACTTCACTGAGGAGGATATTGAGTTTGTTAAGAGCTTTCACGGGTATCAGGATATGATAGCGGAGGAATTTTTATTTTCTTTTTCAGAAATGATTGATA
>CALGCW010000342.1 GCA_937884385.1 uncultured Clostridia bacterium
CGATCCTGTATAGCTCCTGTGATAAAGTGTTAACCTGGGCTTCGGTGAGTGCATAGAACTTTGTGAAAGAGCTTGTACCGTAGCCGGCGTAAAACTGCGTATCGTTTCTGTACTTTGTCTCGTCGGCTGACGGCGTGTAGCCCGTGTTATGCATATCCGTATAATCTGACTGAGCCTGCGGCGCGTTTACTGTTTCAGCTCCTTGCAGATACCTTCCGCGTCCTACACCGTCAGCATCTATAAGACCTATATATGTATTCTGATTTGTCAAGTTTCCTAAATCGTCAGTTGTTGTACTAAAGTATAAACCAAAACACGCTACTGTTTTGAGTATATCCTCTACCATACCGTCGTAATACTCAATATAAAATTCTCTGTTTTTATTGTCATACTTGATACGGTTCTTTGCTGATTCAGGGATATAGCACATATACACGAGGTTAGTATCGGTTATACTACCTAAAGTGTTTGCACCCACAAAACCAAAAGGAATCCAGTTAAAATCAGGGTTTGTGTACATATAAAACCGTTTATTTTTAGTTGATACTACGTACTCGTCAAGTATACCCATATATACCCCGTGTCCTTGTGGTGTGGGATTATAACCTGCACTCGCTGACCATGCAACGCCGTCCTCATTGTTACCAAAGTATGGAACGATTCTAACACGTGAAATGCGTGTCCAATTGTACTGTGAAAAAGTCCTTACAAAGTACTCTAAAGTCATGTCATAATACACGCCGTCCCCATTACTTACAGATAAAAAGATTACTAAGATCATGTTGTGAGGATTGATAACAGTGTATGGTATCAAATCTTTTGACTCGTTATACTCTGTATCAATATTTTCCGACCAGTCAACACGGTTAAGTTGATCAAAACTTATAAAGCTTTGGGGTAGATACTGTGTGTTTGTTTGTTTTTCAAAAAATGCAAAGTTTGTAACTTCTCTGTCCGTTGAATCGTAAGGCTGAAATGCGTTATCATGTAAACCACAGTATACGACATGAGACATAGCGGACTCAGTACCAAGACCGCAGTAACTCAGACTCTTGTCAATGGGGCTGTCATATGACAGCTTACCTGCTGTAACGCCTTCGGAAAGAGTTTTCGCACCTGTACCGAATGAAGCAAGCTTGTTCTTTGTCGTGATCTGTGCTTGCTGAAAAAAAGCGTTCGTCCATTGTTCCGGAAGTCCATAAATGTTCGTATTAACTGCCATTGCTTACCGCACCCCCTATGCATTGCAGCACATAACATCTTTCACCGTATGGCGTAAAAGCTTCGTGCGCGATCGGTACTTGCTGCACTTTCTCAGTATTTGGCAGCACCGGAAATTTTGTATCTTGAATCTTCGTTGGCTCTCCTATGCCGCCGTTTCTGACGACTGTAACCGGGCAATTTTTCAAATCATAACTTGACAAAAAGTCAACTGTACAAGTCAAAATCATTCTTTTTCCGTTCTCGACTGATACCTTCGCAAAGTATTTGCGATTACCTAAAAATGAAGCTTCAACGTAGTTACACGTTAGATAATCAGAGTTATAATGAATTCCGGGTTAATTAGATCAATTCGACTTGTTGGATCAATCTCAACGCCGCCCGTAGGAGAAGCTTCTGTATATGTTTTGTTGACCTTCATATTATTATCGGTTGTTGTTCCGATCTTTATATAGAATGACATCTGATCACCTCTTTATATAGGGGAATAGCCCCGATTTCGGGGCTATTCATGGGGAGTAATTATTTTTTCTTTGTGGATTTCGTTTCGTTTTCTTCCGGATCTTCTTCCCTGGTATCGTTCTGCGGAGCTTCTTCCAGGATCAAGCCAGAAAGATCATATTCCTGCGTGTTTGTTCCTGCCGGGGTTGTGGTAATAACTTTGAGTTTCTTTGTTGTGTCTGATACTTTGACCGTTCCGGTTCTTTCAGGATCATTTAAAATTGATACCTGATTTTCAATACCTATTGTGCATTCCGTAGCGTCCGAAGGTACACCAAGCCATTTGAGCGCAAGGAAATTTCCATTTCCCCATGTTGGCGGAAGTGCGCCGGAGCTTATATATTTTAGTGTTCCGGTGATCTTCATATTGATATTATCAACTTTAAGATCTGTTCCCTGAAGATCTGAAACATCATATCCCCAGATTTTTGCATTCTGTTCCATTGGATCTGTAATTACATTCGGTATTCCTGAACCCATTACAAAGATAATTCCGTTTTCTGCAAGATCATTGAAGTATGAAGTATCAACTTTATAGAAGTTCGTCCAATACTCGCCATTCGCATTATATGCGCTCGTTGTTCGGCGGTTGTCATTAAGGACGCCCAGAGCATCATAATCAAAGAGCACGCCGATAATATAGTTTCTATCAATTACGGTTCCGTCGCTGCTTGCTTTGACGTCAATTCGGGAAGTCTCTGCAAGATCATAGTCTTCGCCCTGAGTCTGCCAGAATGGAACAGTATCATATTTACCGATCTTAACAAGATCATTATGATATGTATCTGACTGCAAATAAACTTCCATTCCTGTACTCAGATCCGAATGGAGAACAAGTCTTGCATATTCCTTTGGAGTAAATGTAACGTTCGGATCATCGCCGTTATCATTGAACTTGACCGACGGAGCGCGGAAACGCTCTACATACTGCTTTACTTTAAGAGCAAGAAAACGATAAAAATCCTTATCGTTCGCTGCCTGATCAGCTGTTAAAGGTGTAACGCGTAGGGCGTTAAATGGTGTAAGTACATCAACAATTCCATTTCCTGTCTTGATCTTCTCAGCCATAAAGTTATTTATGGTTCTCATTATCAAGCTATCAATGTAGATCGTCATTGAAACATTAATTCTATTTTCAATCATTGATATAAAGCGGTTCATTGCATCTGCACTTGTGAAGCTCTCTTTAAGCTGCTCCTCAGTGAATGAACAATCTATCTGCCAGGCTTCTTTGTGATTATAGAATTTCTGGGTAACGTCCGGGGGGCAGAATTCAAACTGGTTTACAGTCTGTCCCTTTTCCAAGCTCCATGAAGGATTGGGCTTCGCTTCAAATACCTTGCAGCGTGACTTACTCAAAATAGAACCATATTCCCACGAATCGCGGCGAACGTCCGGAGCGTAACCTTCATAGGTTCTGTCAACGAAAACTTCCTTTCCTATGCGGTTGATCATTGCTTTGACATAGTTATCTTTCCAGTTATTATTGAATACCGTTGTACCCATATCCACGATATTAGAAAGATCTTCCTGAACAATAAATTCCTGTCTTACAACTTCGCCCTGTTCATTTTTTATTGGTGCTGCCTGACCTGTAACTTCATTCATTACATCATTAAGAATTCCGTATATCTGTTTTACTTGCATTTTTCCTTCCTCCTTTTATATCCATACTTGCAAGAATATTTCATCTGCAATATCATTTATGATTATATCCAATATATTAAGAAGTGCAGCTGCTTTCAAGCCGTCTTCTATTACTTCCGAAGTCGGGCGGCGTCCGTCGCGCCCTGAAATTAACTTTGTATAGTGATTTTTGTCCGTTCCCGTAGTTGTTACGGTAGAACTTGCAGAAGATGAAGTTGTTGTTGTGTCCGGTTGTCCGCTGTAACTTGTGGCGGTTGCTCTGCTGCCACTCTCTACGGAAGTATCTTTATATTCCAGGCGTTCCCCGGTTGTAGCATCGAAGGGGACAATATTATGCGAAGTCGTATTTGTATATTGATTTGGAGTTGTGGTTGTGGTTGCTGTCTGGTTGTTCTTTGTGCTTGCTGATCCGCTGCCGGTGCTGGTGCTGCCGCTTGACAAGTTCGGCGTCCTTGTATGATCATATTCTTCCGATCTGAGATAATCACCGAAAAGATGAAGATCATCTTGATATAGCTCTACAAGATTATCATATTTCTTTTTATTGGCTATATAGTTTGATATGAATATTTCCTGTATACTTTCAAAAGTATAGTTTGTAATTGCTTCTTCAAACAGTTCCCACATTCGCTGCAATGCATCTTCGGCGGTTGCTCCAATCGCTGTAAGCGTCAATAAATAACCGTTAAAGGGATTAGTCGTCAGCTCCTTTGTCATTATCTGATCCCATGTCCGGAAGTTCGTTCTCGTCGGTTTCTTGACCATTATCTTCCCCCCCTTCGACTATAATAACATTGTTATCGCCTTCGATATTGATATCAATGTTTGTTTCTTCGGGAGCTGCTTCTTCCTCGGTCTGATCGTCGGGAGCTGTTTCTTCTTCGGTCTGATCTTCCGGAGCTGCTTCTTCCTCGGTCTGATTGTCGGGAGCTGCTTCTTCTTCGGTCTGATCTTCCGGAGCTGCTTCTTCCTCGGTCTGATCTTCCGGAGCTGCTTCTTCTTCGGTCTGATCTTCCGGAGCTGCTTTTTCTTCGGTCTGATCTTCCGGAGCTGCGTCTTCCTGGGGAGCTGCTTCTTCTTGCTGTTCAAGTATTATTGGATTTAGTTCCGCTGATAATTCCGTTCCATACTTAGCATTTACCGCGTCAAATCCTTCATTTAGTGAAGTAATGATATCATCTACCGAAAGAAAAGCGAATGACAAATTGTCATTAACTTCCCCGGTGATAAGGCGTTCCCGTTTCATTTGATCATGGACGCATATTCCTATTTGTTCCAGGAAGTGCGCAAGAACATATTGATTTACTTCCAGTAATTCAATTAAATTTTGATTGGTTGTATTCTGTACAATCGGAACGCCTTGCAGCTTATCAACCAATGAGCTTTTTACAACAATATCCGGATCGCCTTCATACATCTTTGCAAATGTCGCTTTGATACTGTCTACCGTATTTTGAGTATCAGCTGCGATAATATTTACAAGCCTTGTATTTTTCTGGGCGATATTTAAAGAAATATCATTATCTGCAAGCATTACCGCCGTTTTTTCTATAAGGTTATATAATCCGCCGTTTATGCCTGATAGGTTGTATTTATCTGTTTCGGAAAGATAAACAACAACACATTCTTCATCACGTTTCAGATTATATGACTTTGATAATCGCGGATTTACCACAAGAACATTACGCGGAATATAATAAACGTCTGGCGTTTCAGCGGGGGAGCAGTTCAAAGCAAGTAATTCTTTTTCGTTCTCTCCTATAAGCTGACCTTCCAGAAAGCAGATCTTACCTTGTGTAAATAAGATCATCTTCAAAAAAGTTTCATTTACAGTCTTTGGAACGCCTTTGATCAATATTACTCTGTATAGCAAACGAAGGATAAAGTCAAAGTAATATCTGTAAAGCTTTGTAAATGAAAGCTTTTTCGGCGTCCTGAATATAAAATCAAGGCTGCTATTTGTGTTTGAATCTCTTGCCATTATACTTTTAATCCCCCTTTCGTTGCCCATTTAAGCCAGGCGGCGAAGGTTTCGCCGTCCTCATTATCGGCAAAATATGTCTTGTGCTGCTTTATTAATGACAATATAACTTCGTGCGCTTTCGTCGGCGTGTGCGCAAGATTGGTATTATGCAGCGGGTTTGGGTCTGGCGGATCGTCAAGATTATCTGCATAGATGATCTGGTCTTCCGGGTTTTTGATTTCTTTATACCTTCGGGAAAAGGTAAGAAGGG
This sequence comes from uncultured Clostridia bacterium, assembly GCA_937884385.1. Taxonomy (GTDB): domain Bacteria; phylum Bacillota; class Clostridia; order Oscillospirales; family CAG-272; genus RGIG4608. Next base: position 5,604 of record CALGCW010000342.1, read on the forward strand.
GCGCGTCATTGAATATATATAAGCCGCCGCGCAGGATCTGACCGTCAAATACTATAAAGAATTGCAATTCAGGGGGCAAAGATCCGACGCCGCGCGGGATATGCCTATATAATGCTATTTCCCACGCGCCCGAAGTGATCATATCAAGTTCGGGATTATCAAAGCAAAAATATTGACTTACATTTTCACCGCCGCCCGCTGCGTCGCTGTATTCTACTGCTATTTTCGTTCCAGAAGCTCCCATTGTATAAACGTCAATAGTTCCTTGCTTCTGATCCTTCATTCGGGTTAAGCCCATTTCCCGGAAGTAAGGACAATACTTGCTTACCGTATTTGCAACCATATAGATTTTTATGCCGGCGCGGTTACGAACTATTGAAGAAAGCAGATTTTGAAAAAGTACAAATTCATTTGTCAAGTAGAATTGACGGGTAATGAATTCATCGAAGAAGACATATTTAACTTCGCCGGCGTCCTGACCTTTGGTTGTCTCGGCTGTATTGATCGCGTATGTTCTGCAAAACGGCTTCTTATCTTGTGAGATCTTGATATCACCGTCATAACAGCAAAAATAAAAGCCATTGGAACGATAAAGAATAGAATTATATTTTCCTTCCGTTTTTTCAATGATATACGGAATATGAGGATCAAACAATTCAGAAAGATTTTTCGGCTTGATCATTTCGTCCAGGCGGCGAAGGTAAGCAGAAGGAAGATCTTCGTCAAGATAGGCGTCAATGATCTTGCGGCAAACTGCGAAGGTTTTTCCGTTGGATCTCTTTCCGTAAATCAAATTATATACAGCATCAAGGGCGTCAATGCCTGATATATCGTAGTAGTTTGAAATTCCGTTATCGCTCATTGTCGCCCCCCCTTGATAGCTGCGTAAATAAATAGAAGGTGGATATATAAAAAACATATCCACCTTCATTATATGCATAAATATACAGAAAGTCAAGTATTATTCAAGAATTTATGTATAATTTCATAGTTTATTCATATTATTTCATTCAAACAAAAGTCAACCAATTCCGAAACGCTATCACCAGAAGCCAACGGACGCCGATCATTGCACGGGGGTTCTATTTCTTCTAAAATAAATCTGTCCTTATATTCAGATATTTCAAATTTTCTGGTTTCTTTGGCTAATCCTTGAAAGACTTCAAAATACATTGTTAGCATTTTCAGCACTTTCCTTTATTTTCATTTTCTTTGCAGTCCGGGAAAAGTTCATCATGTAAAAGCTTATCAAGACTTTTTAAATATTGGCAATTTTCAAGGATTTCAAGGAATTGAATACTGTTTGAATCTCTTACATCCCATTGTTGCGCAGTAACTTCAATTTTATTAGTTGTGTTAAAAATTTCAGCAACTATTATATGTATTTTATTTTTATCCATTTTCAGCACCTTCTTTTTTTAATGTTTTAGAAATTATCCTACGTGTTTTTGCTGTTTCTGTCTCATATGCTATATGATCGGACAATTCCACGCAGAGCTTGCAGAAAATATATTTCTGCCCTTTTATGTGCAGCTCATGATATTTATCATCTTTCCGGATCGCAGCTCCGCAGCTCTGGCAGCGGTAAATGATCGGCGCGTTATACTTTCCGAATTCTTTCATATCTTCTTCATCTCCTTCTTCCAGGGTTGCAAAGTGCGGAAATACATCTTTGCAACCGTCACAAGCCTTATTTTCAAGAATACATTCGCCTTCATCGGTTTTATATCTACAAGCTAAGATCATCGGTTTCATTTTCTTCCACCTTCCCAATTTCGTATATAAATTCACCATTATTTGAAACTTCATCAAGAGCTTTTAAAAGCTCGTCTATTGACTCCACGTCGCGATAAAAAGCACCGCACCCGTGAGCGTTATCATCATAAAGCTGTATTACTATTTTCATTGCTTCTTCGCTCTCCTTTGATTGATATAGTATGCAGGATTATAAACCGGGTTCTTTACCTTGCTTGCAAAAAATCTGACCTCATTAAGCGTTACGCCTTCCCCCGGCTTGATACTGTTTCCCATTGGCGAAGGATCGTCCGCCGGGCAAAGTGTGAACTTGCTGTATATAGTGCGAACATATGACAAAATGTCACCTTCGGCGCGGTTCCCGTCGCGATCCGTCCAAACTTCATGTATATTTGCATTGATCGGGATCTTTACAATTCGCGGCTTATAGCTTGCCGGGATCGTCAAATTAATTCCAAAATGATTGAAACGCTGCAAGGGCTTTTTGAATTCCTTTTCAAAATACTTGCAATCCGCGTTCATTCCGCCCACCTTATAACCGAACTTTTCACCCTTTTCTGTTTCCTGAATAAAGCAATACTGTTTTAACGCGGTGAGCTTGTATTTCTTGTACTTCTTGACCGTCAACGTTCCAAGATCCTTTAGCAGCTCCGAAGAGATCTCCAAAGCAGCCGCGCGGCGTTCAAGCTGATAATTGACATTTGCGTTATACTGTGATATAATATCGTTAGCATCACCAATGAAGTTAATATTATCCGTATCACCAGATAAAACTTTGATTTGCCGGTCTTTGGGAGCGTTGAGCAGTTCGCGCCGAAGATCGGCAATTTCTTTGCGTACAAGTGCGGTTGTCCAGACCCCCCATTGATAAAGCACCGGCTGAAATTTCGCCGTAGGTGAAATATAGTTATGATCAATGACTTTTGGTTCTTTCTTGACGGTATCAAAAGCGTAACGCTCCATTACCGGACGTTTTGTAAAAATGCCGTAAAGTCTGGCAAGCTCTGATTTGATGCGATTATATTCAATTTCGAGCTGCGGCGTAAGAATACCAAGCTTTTCAAGCTCGTTCTTCTTCTGCTTCGCGTCTGCCTTACTTGAATAAAGTCTTGTGATAACATTGATAACATAGTCCGGAAGATAACCGTATTTTGACCCTAACACATTTTCTATTGCTATTCCCGAAAAATCATAGTTTTCAAGGAAAAGCTTGAAATCAATATCTGTCAAGGTCATATGCAGATATTTGATTTTCTTTATTCTTACATCTTGACAACGTTCTTCTTCCGCTGCTGCTTCTTCTTCCGTTGGATCGTCTGTATTGATATAATGGTTTCGGAGCTGCGAAGGAAGGAAAG
>CALGCW010000343.1 GCA_937884385.1 uncultured Clostridia bacterium
CCTGATTGAATGTGCGCGTGCTCCCTCAGTCTCGCGTTCGCTCGCCAGCTCCCTCTCGGAGGGAGCCTTTGACACAACAACAGCCAAAACCTTAACTAAACGGCTATAATACAACAAACAAAATACAACTAACTCGTAGGGGCGCACCGTGTGCGTCCGCACCTACAAATATATTCCCATTTTGCATTTACTTTCCCTCACAGAACAATCACAAATCAATACAAACGGAGTATAAAAATGAAAAACTATGACGTTGCAATAATCGGCGCAGGCGTAGTAGGCGGACTAATCGCCCGCGAGCTTGCCAAATACAAATTAAACATCTGCATACTTGAGGCGGAGAGCGACGTTGCGATGGGCGCAACCAAGGCAAACTCCGGCATAGTACACGCAGGCTATGACGCAGAGGAAGGCTCACTCAAGGCAAGACTCAACGTTGCGGGCTCAAAAATGATGAAACGCGTGACGGACGAGCTCGGCGTAAAGTATAAGAACAACGGCTCACTTGTCGTTGGCTTTTCCGAAGAGGACAGAGCCCACATTGAGAAGCTCGTCCTGCGCGGAAGAGCGAACGGCGTTGAGGGCGTGCGCCTGATCGAAGCAGAGGAGCTCTGGGCACTTGAGCCCAATATTTCAAGAGAGGCGACGTGCGCGCTTTACGCACCCACGGGCGCAATCGTGTGTCCGTACGAGCTCTGCATTGCATCCATCGGCAACGCAATGGATAACGGCGCAAGCCTGATTTGCAGCTTCAAAGTAGAAAAAATTGAAACAAACGGCGAAGAATATACAATAAGCTCCGAAAACGGGAGCATCTCGGCTAAGTATGTTGTCAATGCGGCAGGACTTCACTCCGACAAGATAGCAAGACTCGTCGGTGACGAGAGCTTCACGGTCGGCGCAAGAAAGGGCGACTACATCCTTCTCGACCGCGAGTGCGGAAATATGGCAAAGCAGACCATTTTCCGCGTCCCCGGCAAAATGGGCAAGGGAATACTTGTCTCCCCCACCGTCGACGGCAACCTTTTGCTCGGCCCAACGTCCGTAAACATCGATAATAAGGACGATAAAAGCACCTGGGCAAACGGCATCTCCGAGATTATGGCAAAGGCAAGCGAAAACCTCTGTGTTGGCGTGCCATTCGGCAAGTCGATAACAAGCTTTTGCGGACTTCGCGCATACGGAAGCACGGGCGACTTTATCATCCGCCCCGCAAGAGAGAGATTTATCAACGTGGCAGGAATAGAATCACCGGGGCTTTCCGCCTCCCCCGCTATCGCAGAATACGTTTGCGAGCTACTCAGGGTCGAGGGACTCACACTTGAGAAAAACGAGAGCTTCAACCCCTATCGTGAGGCAAAGCACGCCTTCCGCGAGGGAACTATAGAAGAAAAGAACGAATATATCAAGCGCGACCCATCCTACGGCAAAATAATCTGCCGTTGCGAGGGAATAAGCGAGGGCGAGATCCTCGATGCGATCCGTTCAAATCCCCCCGCGCACGATATCGACGGCGTAAAGCGCCGCACCCGTGCAGGAATGGGACGTTGCCAGGGCGGCTTCTGCGCGCCCTACGTAATGGAGCTCATCGCAAACGAAAGAGGAATCGAATTTGAAAACGTGACCAAGTGCGGCAACAACAGCAAAATGGTCATTGGCAAAACAAAGGGGGCAAACGTATGAGAACAACTGATCTTGTAATAATCGGCGGCGGCCCCGCGGGTATGGCGGCTTCTCTTGCGGCAAGAGAAGCAGGGGTTGACGATATACTCATTCTTGAGCGCGATACCTCGCTTGGCGGCATACTTCAGCAGTGCATACACAACGGCTTCGGACTCCATACCTTCGGTGAGGAGCTCACAGGCCCCGAATACGCTTGGCGCTACGAGCAAAAGGTGATCGAGCAAAATATTCCCGTGTCCCTTGGCACAATGGTGCTCTCCGTGGACGAAAACAAGATAGTCACCGCAACCAATTCAACCGACGGAATATTCCAGATACAGGCAAGGGCAATAATCCTCGCAATGGGATGCAGAGAGCGCCCAAGAGGCGCACTCAATATCGCAGGCACGCGCCCTGCAGGCATCTATAGCGCAGGTATGGCACAAAAGCTCGTCAATATGAAGGGCTATATGCCCGGCAAAAACGTAGTTATCTTGGGCTCGGGCGATATCGGACTTATTATGGCACGCAGAATGACCTTCGAGGGCGCCAGGGTGCACGCGGTATGCGAGCTTATGCCGTATTCGGGCGGACTTGCAAGAAATATCGAGCAATGCCTCAATGATTTTAATATACCCTTAAAGCTCTCCCATACTGTCGTTGAGATCCACGGAAAAGAACGCCTTGAGGGCGTGACGATCGCAAGGGTCGATGAAAAAAGGCGCCCGATCGAGGAAACAAAGGAATATATCCCCTGTGATACACTCCTTCTCTCGGTAGGACTCATTCCCGAAAACGAGCTTACAAGCGGCGCGGGAATAGAGCTCTCACGCATCACGAACGGCGCGCTCGTCGACGAGAACAGACAAACGGATATCGAGGGCATCTTCGCTTGCGGAAACGTGCTCCACGTCCATGACCTCGTTGACTTCGTCTCACAGGAGGCAGAGATCGCGGGCAAGGCGGCTGCTGCATATATTCTTGGCAAAAATACAGCACCGGGAAGAGAAATAGCCATCTCTACCGACGGTAGAGTTCGTTATACCGTGCCTCAAAGGATCGTCGGTGACGGCGACGTGGACGTGTATTTCCGAGTTGCCGACGTTTACCGCGACGCAACGATAGTAGTAAGCGAGGGCGAAAACGTCATACTCAAAAAGAAAAAGCTCAAGCTCGCACCGGGCGAAATGGAGTGCATAAAGCTCCCCGCGGAGAAGATCGCGAATGCAAAAGAGCTTAGATTTGCAATAGAATTTTAACGAAAGGTGGGCAAAAAAATGAATAAAAAAAGAGAACTCACCTGCATAATCTGTCCCCGCGGCTGTCAGCTCACAGCCGAGCTTGGCGACGAGATAACAGTTTCGGGCAACCTCTGCCCGCGCGGCAAAACGTATGCAATAGCGGAATGTACAGATCCTCAGCGCACAGTCACAAGCACCGTCAAAACGGCAGACGGCGGCGTTGTCTCCGTAAAAACGGATAGAACCATACCAAAGGATAAAATGATGGAATGTATGGCTGTAATCAATAAAGCCACCGCCACCCTGCCCATACGGGTCGGCGACATCATCATCGAAAACGTCTTCGGCGCAAACGTGGTCGCAACGCAGAATAAAGACTAAACAAAACCCCAAACGGGAGGCAAAAAAGCCTCCCGTTTTTGAATGCAAATATACCCCACAATTTTGCATTTTGCATTTATCTACCGTAGGGGCGCACCGCGTGCGTCCGCGCTCAAATTTTGATTTAGCGGGGAGTTACTTTGCTTAAAAAGGGTCGCTTTTCGAGAAAAGCTCCGCAAAAGTTTTTATCAGCTTCGCGGCAAAACTCCGCGCAAATTGTGTTGTGACACATCACAACACATAACGATTTTCTC
>CALGCW010000344.1 GCA_937884385.1 uncultured Clostridia bacterium
CTGCGCCGACAACACCGGGAGCGCGATGAGTCATAGGAGTCATCGCATTAAAGAGGTGTGTTGCGTGCTTTACACCGTTCCTTGTGCTTTCCATAGCAGTTTTATAGTCCGCAGAGGTATGTCCCATAGAAACAACAACGTCTGTTTCTTCTGCCATTCTTTTTATCTCTGCAAAGTCCTTATCCTCTTCGGGAGCGAGTGTGATAATTTTGATTATATCGGCATTTGCCTTAACAAAATCTGCATCGGGCTTAAGTATATATCTTTCGTCCTGCGCGCCCTTTTTGGATGCGGAGATAAAGGGTCCCTCTGCGTGAACGCCAAGGATGGATGAGCCATAATATTCACCGCTATTCTTAACCTCACGGCAAGCATTAAGTGCGCCCTCAATGACCTTCATATCAACGGTCATAGTGGTTGGTAAAAAGCCCGTTACACCGTTCTCTACAAGTCCGCCTGCGATAGTTTTAATACTATCAACATTAGCATCGCAAACATCTTTTCCTAAATATCCGTGAATGTGCAGGTCGATAAAGCCGGGGGCAATGTAGCCGCCCTCGGCATCTATGACCTCACAGTTTTCGGGAAGCGTATCTACTATTCCCTCTATCTTATCCTTGAGTAAAAGTATTTTGTTTTCAATTATTCTATCTTTAAATATTATTTTTCCGTTTTTTATTGCAATCATAAATAGACCTCAATGTAATTCTATTACAATAGCTTCGCTGCCTTTTCATCAACGATCACTGTACAATTAGGATGATTCTGAAGAACACTCGCAGGGCAAGCTTCGGTCACTTCGCCCTTTATCATCTTATACACCGCTTCTGCTTTGTTTTCTCCGTTTGCAAGTACAAGGATGTGCTTTGCATTCATAATTTCGGAAATCCCCATTGTAATCGCCATTCTCGGAACCTCAGAAATGGCATCAAACAGTCGAGAGTTATCGGCAATCGTGCTTTCGGTAAGCTCTACTATGTGAGTTACACTCTTAAACCGTGTTCCTGGCTCGTTAAAGCCTATGTGGCCGTTACTTCCAATGCCGAGTATCTGAATATCTTGCTTAAGAGATGCAAGCTTGTCCATATATCTAACACACTCAGCATAAAGCCCATTCGGTCTTCCGTTGGGTATATTAACGTTATGCCTATCAACGTCAATATGATCAAAAAGATTGTGATTCATAAAGTAGTTATAGCTCTGCTCGTTATCCCATGCAAGTCCAACGTATTCATCAAGGTTGACCGTAGTTACTTTACTGAATGAAATCTCACCGTTTTCATATTTTTCGATCAGATTTTTATACAAGCCAATGGGAGTACTGCCCGTTGCAAATCCTATAACTGAATCGGGTTTGGCTTTAAGCTGCTCTGATACTATTTCAGCAGCCTTTTGGCTCATTTCCTCATAATCTTTTACTATAATTATTTTCATAACTCTCGCATTTCTAATTCTGGCGCTATTTATTGCATGCATTAACGCCACAAACAATTCATTAATTAATATTCAAGCCTTCAATATATTCGGCAAGCGATTTTACCCATCCCTCATGTGCTTCTCTTGTGGACCTTCACTTATCTAATATATTCAAATAACACACAGGGATTGCAGACCAACCGTGGCAAAGACTTCCTGCATTATTAAAGTCCTGCCAACCTTTCTCAGTTTCCCAGAAAGTTGTTGCTCCCTGCTCAAGCATATAGCCATACTTTTTCTTTATATCGTTAAGTATAAAACCACGATACTTATCTCCAAACATCAAAAGTGCGTCATAATAAAAGGTATTCATTGAAAGAGTAACTTTTATTAACGATTCATCATTAATTGTTCGGTCAGCCAATTTTTCATCTCCAAGACCGATAAGCATAGCCATACTATTTCCAAGTTGGCTGCTTCTATTAGTGTCTGTATGGAGCCTATACATTCCGTTGTCCAAATTGTAAAACATATTGCAAATTTCATTTATAAGAGAATCCACGTTCGATTTTGTTCCATATAAATCATCGTAAATTCTACTAACATAAGCATACATACAGTTAAGAATCAAGTCATATCTTTGAGGATTTGGCTCATCGGGTAAGCGAGTAATCTCGTTCTCGTTATTGCTTTCATCCGCCCACTCATAGAAATTCCAAAACGGATATTCAAGGTGAGGAATTAGTCCCGTCTTGTCAATTCGACTCGAAAATGTATAAAGAATCTTATCAATAGTAGGTTTTAGAATATCAAGAACGCTTGTATCGCCTGTATACTTTACATAATCGTTAACTTGCATAAAATATGCAAGTGAGAAAAATGGTATTGGAATATCAATTCCGGCAGGAAAACAAAGTGATAATAGTCCATCTGCTCGCTGCCCCTTTGCCATAAATAGAAGGTTCTCTCTTTGATATTTATAACCATTAAAGGCATAATATCCACAAAGCATTTGATTGCGTGAATCAAGCGCATACATAGCTTGTTCACGCCAAGGACAGTCCTCGTAATGCTCGTGCATACATTTTGTTAATGTGTTTACAGATACGTCATATATTCTTTGAATAAAAGCATCATCAAATTTTCTATGAACTTTAATAACCTTTCTATCGGTTGAACGGAGCCCAATATACTTAATTGTAATGGGCTTTTCACACACAATTTGAATATATCTTCCTGCAAGACGGCGGAATGGATTTACATAACTGTTTTTACCCTCTTTAGCATAGAATTCAACACTAAAATCTCTACCATCAATGATACTTTGAACTCTGTCATTCACAAGGTGTTCAGCATAAAGAATTTTTATGTATTGCTTCTCAACACTTATAAACTCAAGATCAAGTATTCCAACCTGTTCTTCTCCAAGATCGACAAGATATCCGTTTTCTATCTCTTGAATACTCGTTTTTACTCTTTTACCAATCAAAAGATTGGCGGTTTTCCTCAAATTAAAAACGACTGTCTCTTCTCTCTCAACGGAATCAAGGTATTCAAGCTTGTTCTCTATTGTATTATCATAATAAAAGCTAAATCCGAGCTGGGATGTAATTAACTTACAATAACCGTTTTTATAATTGATATTTTGTCTTGATTTGGTGTGTCTTCCGCTTTCATCCAAAACAACACCGTTTTCTTCAACGACAAACATCAGTCCCGCTTTATCTTTTATGTAAGTCTGTGAATCAACACCGGGATACCAAACAAGAATGACCATTTGGTTTTCTTCCTCGCAAAACCTTGTTATATTAACCTTATCATAAGTTCGATACCAAGGATAATCTGCGCTCGACGCCATTTTAGCAAGCTTTCCATTCACATAAATTGCATAATGACCACTGCAAGCTATAGTTACATATACCTTGCCATTGCCAGGGCACTTAAAGTTTGACAAAAACTCACCGTATGTGTCGGGGTGTGAATTATTTTCATACCAAATTGTTTTTTTTATTACTTTTTCGTTTTTCATAACATATTAATTTTATGTATACAAATCATTTATAAATAACAAATCCGTGCTTATCTATTGTAATTTTTCCATTACTTTCACGTGAAAGACGTGAAAAAACTATGGATTTACCACTAAATTCAAGAACTTTAGAATTTTCTGTTTCATTTATAGCAATATATATGCATTCATCATTATTATTACGAGCATAGATAAGGAGATCACCGCACTTACTTGAAATATATTCAATAGAAGCTTCTGCTCTAAGGCATTCGTTAGATTCCCTAATCTTTAACAAAGCCTTTACGGTATTTAGTAAAGAATCATCTCTTGCATTCTGAGATTCAACACTCTCCTCTGTTTTGTCATTCGTTGGAAGATATAGTTTATTAGATGTTGAAAATCCGCGATTGAAAGAATTGTCCCATTGCATAGGTGTTCTTGCACCGGTTCTAAGATAACCACCATCTTTGTTAATATTAAAATTATGCGACATACCAAGCTCATCGCCATAATATATAAACGGAACGTGTCTTGTGGTAAGCAAAAAAGCAAATGTAGCACACAAAGCATCTTCACCTTTTCCAGTAGATATTCTCACCTGGTCGTGACTTCCGCTTGGAACTGAAAAATATCCACGCCCATCAATTCTTTCGAAGGTGTTTGCAGCATAATTTATAAATGGTTCTATATCTCCTTTACCACTCTCTCCAAAATAGCTATATCCTTTTTCAAAAAATGATAAAAGATTCGTGCCCTTTTCATTCCTAAAAAGATCATTATAGCATTCTATATCATGTGCAAAGAAGTCAACATCAAACCCACATTTTCCTACAGCATTCGTGGGACAAACCCACTCGGATACGAAAGCTACTTCAGGATATTCTTGTCTAATAGGTGACATAAGCTTATCCCAAAGCCAAATCATTCCTTCATTATCCTCATCATTATCAGAATCGAATTTGCATCCTTTCACAAGCGAATTTGCCAGATCTACTCTAAAGCCGTCAATTCCCTTGTTCAACCAAAATCTCATTACATTTATTATTTCCTCACGCAAGGGGGTAAGACGTTCATCATCATACTTCATTTGCCAAGAATTAGCAGACGAATACGCATCATCAATATTGTTTGACTTCTCAATTCTATTAAATCCATAATTGAGTGCCGGTTGACAAGCATAATAATTTATGTAATACCCACCATCTCGAGGATATAGTCCATGGATCGTCCTATCTTTGTATTTCGTTAAATTGGATTCCGTCCAAATATAGTAGTCTGAATACTTATTGATCTCATCTTTGGCTGACTCTAAAAACCAAGGAGCATTAAATGATGTGTGCCCGATTACAAGATCAATTATTATTCTTATTTTAAGTTCCTTGCATTTTGCTACCAACGATTCAAAATCTTCCATTGTTCCGAATCGTTCATCTACGGAACAAAAATCAATAATATCATAACCGCCATCCATGAACGATGATTTGTAAAAAGGACTTACCCAAATGGCATTAATACCTAAATCCTTCAAATAATCAAGTTTTTGGATAATTCCTTGTAAATCTCCATAGCCATCTCCATTAGAATCGTAAAAACTAATAGGATAAATGTGATAAAAAACTGCATCCTTAATCCATTTATTCATAGTAACTCCTACTATAAGATTATTTATTTAATACTTCTCTATTAAAGACTTTTATCCATTCATCAGCAATAAGTCTTGCGCCTGCAGCAGTAGGATGTATACCATCCCCCAAATATACTTCGCTGCCATATTTTTCTGCTTGTTTATCAAATACCTCTTGTAATTCAACAAAAGGCAAGTTGTAATCTTTCGCAATCTTTTGTGCAATCAAAGCATAGTCCTTAATAGAAACCAGATAGTCCCAATGATCGTGTGTATCTGATCCGTCAAGCAAAAATGAGCCCATGATTATTATTTTTACATTAGGTAAAACTTTAAGAGTATCTTCAATAAGCATTCTGTAAATTCTATCATATCTGCGAATATCTACTCCGTTAGGATGTGTATAAAGCTCGTGCCACACATCATTTGTTCCAATTAATATGGTAATTACATCGGGTTCGTAATTCCAAACATCTTTTTTAACACGAGCGTATAGGTCAACTATTCTATCTCCACCGCATCCCACATTAATCACCTTGTATTCATGTGGATTACCTCTTGACAAATCCCCTGCAATGCAATAAGGAAATCCTGTGCCAAGTAAAGAAGAAAAATTGTTAAGTAAGGGATCGTGATCTCTGTTTCTTCCCATATCCGTTATGCTATCTCCAAAAAACAAAATTTTCATATCATTCCTCCACTGTTTCTATTTTTTCTTTAAATACTTTTAACCATTCATCTGCAATAAGCCTTGCTCCCGCAACTGCCGGATGCGCTCCATCAACCAAATAATAATCTGCTCCATACATATCGGCCTTTTCTTCCAATTTGTCTTGCAAAAACACGAACGGAAGATGATAATCATCGGCGATTCTTTTTGCAACCTTTGCATATTCCTTCACGGCAATAAGACTATCATAACATCCGTCAGTAAATGCACCTCTCAGTACAAAAGGTTCACAAATAATTATTTTAACGTTCGGCAGACAAATCAACGTATCATCAATTATCATTCGATATATTTTTTCCCATCGTTCTATATCAACTCCGTTTTTTTGTCCATCGACTTCATGCCATACATCATTAATGCCTATCAATATGCTTACTACGTCGGGATTATAATTCCAAACATCTTTTTTTAATCTTGCATATAAGTCAACAATTCTATTTCCACCTATACCAGTGTTATATACTCTGTATTTGGAGGGATCATCACGATATAAATCTGCAGCAATTAATAATGGATGGCCAAAACCGAACATACAGTTGCGAGTATCAGTTAATGGATCGGAGTTTTTTTCTCTCCCCATATCAGTGGTACTATCCCCAAAAAACAAAATTTTCATAATAGTTTCCTTAGTTATTAATTAATTTCTGATATTTATCAAAATACATTCTACCAAGCTTAATTAGAGCTTTTTTACAAAAGTGAATATTGTCTCCATTTTGAAAATCTTGGTTATTACTCTTCAAATACCTCGTATCTACGAAAGCACCGTTATGCATCTTTAATACTCTCTTGGTAGCTCTGTAAACAGCTTCACACTGCTCTTTATAGAGTGCGCTCCATTCAGCAGTAAAGCCGCCCGCGACGATTGGGAAGTCATCTCCGTATTTTTGTCTAACCGTGCTAATTAAATAATCAAATTTATCAAAGTAAAAACTTTCTCTTGCTTTGCTGGATAATTCTTCGTTTTCAAACGCATCGGATTCCCCTTGATGCCAAAGAAAAGCCACAATTTTACTATCATCGCAAGTTGATAAGGCCGAGTCAATCATGTGGTACATTCTCTCTGACAATATATTGCCCTTCCCCCAATGATTTTTTGCAAATCCTGTACCGCCAACAGCAGTCTTAACGATAAGAACTTTTCTGCCCTCTTTCAAATATCCTTTTTTAATATATTCCTCTGCGAAAGAATGTGCCAGATTTCCTCTCAAGCCATATTCATGCGGGTCTTCCTTCGCAAATCCAATACTTAATTCAAATGGTTGAATTAGATTTAACTTACCGTTATCCTCTAACATCATTTCCTTTCTGTTTACATCAACCATTTCCATTATTAAATCATTCTCTTTGAACTTTTTACCAACTCGGCCAAGCCCGCTACCTTCTGCATTGGATTGACCAGCCAGTATAATAATATCGTATGCTACTTTCATATTTACCTCTTGTTTCAAATAATTATTTTTGTGGCTTTTTCCGATATTTTATCGTAACTATATTAGGATTGAATTTCCTTTGCAAAATCAGTTATGCACATTTTGGAAACATCGACTCCTTTGGGATTGCTCACCTTAATAGTAACACTTTCTCCTGCTTCAACATCAAAATAGTTATCTGAATACGTATATTCAAAATTGTTTTCAAAATGAATAAACACTTGTTTTGCAAATTTATTTGCATTTACTGTAACCTCAATTTCAGTGTCAGAAAGAGTGTTAACTGAGTATGTATAATCACTTTGAAAGTCCATATATGACCAAAACATATCAGAGTACAATGTTTTTCCCTTCACATCGCCCTCGTATGCAACAAACAAATAGGAGTTTTTAGGAAGTTCGTCTGCAGAAACTTCAAATTTTGCTACCTTGCCCGAATCAATCGTCAAATTGCACTTTTCGGAATGCAAGCATTCACCATCAAGGTTTTTCACACCATAAACAACACTCAAATTCTTAGATTCAATAGCATCATTAACAACGACAAGTTCGGTTTTACCTAACTTATTTTTGACAAATGTAACAAGTACCATGTCAAATGATTTCTTCATTTGATATAAAACCGGTTTAGGCTCAGTATAGTAGTCAACCACAGCCCAAGTACCCGTAGGCCAAATATCAGAATACATCCAGTTAAGAAATCCGGAAGTAATATCTCTCTTAGAACGCGCATATTCCGCTTCCGCTTTTATAATTTCAGAATATAGCAATGATGCTTTTGCTACGAATTGATTAAGAGTGTTAGCTTTTCCATACAATTCTTCGCTAAGCTTTAATTGTCTTTGCGTAAAGGGCATTCTAATACCCGCATATGGATTGTCAAGCAATCGAGCTTCCCAATATTCATTCATTGGCCAAAGCTTATCTTCGGGATATACTTTTTTGATGGTTTCTATTGAGTCCGGTCCCATGCCTCCGCATTCAGATACTAAAGGATACTCGTTGCTCGCCATCATTTTTCTATAATTGTTCATACCCTCAACAAGGGCTGGCTCCATACAACCACAGTGTGATTCTCCAGAATTACTGTCATTTCCTATATCAGTTATTGAACATGGGCTTTGTCTTGCATATGGACGTGTTTTGTCAAGTGTAAATACAAGTCCCTGTAATACATAGTTGATAAAGAAATCACCATGACTCACCTGAAGTCCGTATGAGCCTGTTTTTTCATTACCACCGCACCAATAAACAATGGATGGGTGATTTCTCAATCTTCTTACCTGATATTCACATTCCGCAATCATATTGTTCATCCATGCCTGATCTTCATCGGGAATATCACCGCAGGCAAGCATAAAGTCCTGCCATACTAAAATGCCATATTTATCACAAAGGTCATAGAAACTATCCTTTTCGTATATTCCTCCACCCCAAACACGAAGCATATTAAAATTGCTATCCAAAGCAATTTGAATAAGCTTTTCATATTTTTCGTCTTTAATTGTACCTGTAAAGCATTCGCAAGGAACCCAGTTAGAGCCTTTGACAAATATTTCTTTTCCGTTGATTTTTAATCCATATCCAAGTATATTATTGTTTTTGGGCTGTTCAATCAATTCAACCTTACGGAAGGCAAATTTGCCTTCTTTTATGCCTACGCAAACACCATCACGAAGCAACTCAACACGATAGTTATAGAGTGGCTGTTCTCCGTATCCAACGGGCCACCAAAGTTTAAATTCCGGCACTTGAAGATTTGCAAAGCGTTTTTGTCCATCAACCTTGACCATCTGGCTTATATCGCATTCACCATCCGGCTGTGATGACACGGAGAACACAAGCATATCGTTTTTATGAAGCTTACGGTCGGGATCCATCACCTGTCCTTGAAAGTCAATTTGATGACGAACGGTGTAATTAAGCTCAGCGAGAAGTGTTACCCAACCTTCTTCTGCAGGGATACAATAAATATCTTTAATGGTATCTTTGGTATCACCTTCAATAGTGACACTTTCCCATATTCCATATCCACTAAGATTAGGAGCCCAGTCCCAACCAAAATGACATTGTGCTTTACGGATAAAAAGCCTTTCTACATTAAACGTTCCAAAGTATCCGCGAGTATCAATTTTGTTCATCTCATTAATTGTGGAAATCATATGAACCTTAAGAACATTGTCTTTTTTCTTGGCAATGTTTTTTATATCAAACGTATATCTCAAGAACATATTTTCCGTATGACCCAACACTACTCCGTTAAGTTCAATATCAGAAAAAAGATCAATACCTGCAAAAGACAAATTGATTGCTTCACAATTAAATGTGTTGTCATCTATATCAAAATGACATTCATATGTAAAGTTGGTTTCAGCAATCCATTTCATATTTTCCTTATTCATTCCAAAATAAGGATTCTCAACAATATTCGCATTAAATAAATCAATTGTAATATCTCCGGGAACTTGAGCATCAACAACAATTTGACGTTCTGGACATTTAAGCACCCAGTTATTAAGTAAAATTTTGGCCATTGTATTTCTCTCCATTTTTAGCGTTTAAATTTTGCGACGAAAAATTGATTTTCGTAAGATTTTTGTCTTTAATACACAAATAAAGGTTATTATTTTATATATTAAACAAGCCATTATTGATATTTATTAGTATTATTTATTCAAATACGCCCAGTTAAACTGGGCGTATTATTAATGATCCAGTATAATTATTACTGAGATAAGATAGGATTCTTTTTCTTATATTCCGCCCAAAGACCAGGAACGCCATTTTCTTCATTCCATGTGGTTACGTCGCCGGTGTAAACGTCATCGGCATGGCTACTACCAATAATAATAGATGCACCATTAGGTAATTCAGAGCCATCTGGTTTTAATGCCATAATATATGCATAATTTTCATTTGCTCTGTATTTTATCAACACTTTTCTACTCTCTCCCGCGGGAATGAGCGTTGAGAAGTTACCCTCTCCATTATTTTCAAGCTTAGCAAATCCATCACAAGATACGTCAATTACAGCAATATCATAATCGTTGGGATTGTATACATTAAGAAGATAGTACGCATCCTGCTTGATTGGATTTCTTGTAGTGACAATAACATTGAATGAATTATAAACGTTATCAAGTGTAAACTTAGTTGCTACGCTGTCACCTTCAAACACGTATTCTGTAGTTGAGAATACTGAGTATTCCATAAACTTCTGGTGATTACCCAATTGATAGTATGCATATTTTTCACCCAATGAGAAAATATTGTCCGTTTCATCTTTATATAAGGTCATATTACTGATGTAGAATTCAGATCCCTCGGGCAACATCTCAACAGCTTCTGAATTATCCATAGTATAACGGTCTCCTACATACAAAACAACCTGCTTACGATTGGTATATTCAGAAAGATTACGATCAACGTCGTAAAAACTATTTGTTTTAGCAGGGAAACAAGCATAAGTCCAAGCTTTAGGATTGAGAACAAAACTAAATGCTGATTGCGCAGTATCAAAACCTACTGCAAGATGAATATTAGTGGGATTGTAAATCCAAAATCCAACGTAATCATATTCACTCCAGTCATTGATTGCACATTCAATTCCAAGATAAATACTATCCATAGCACCGGTTGTAATCTTCATCGTTGGATTTCCATCAGGGTCAAGATTGTTCGTCCACTCTAACTCAAGCAAATTCTTTTCATTTTCATTTCTATATGCTGTAACCATATCATAAGTTTCAGCTCCAAGATAAGTGAGCTGTCCGTCAACAGGAGTCATATCAGCTACAAATATTTGTTTTTCTGCAGTTGCTACGTTACCGGATTTATCATTAACGCTAAACTTGAACGTATAGTATCCTGCAACTGTCAAATCAAACTTTCCACCGGAGAAGGATACCTCATTTCCAGATTCATCGTAAAGTTGTACGTTCTTAGATGCTTCATCAACACCACCGACGTCTTTTACAGTAAAGTCAGGCTTTCCGTTATTAGATGAAAGGAATAAAAATCCAGGAACTTGAGCAACGTTGATACTGGGTGCAACTGTATCAGAAATCACGATTTCCATTGTGCACTCTTTAACTCTATCGTCATTACATGTAAATGTTACACTGTATTTACCAATATTTTTGGGTGTAAAACGTCCTGCAGCAGCAACTACTTTATTACCATCTGCATCCTTGAGCTCCTTAATCTTTACCTTAAAATCTTCTACTTCTTCCCCACCCTTGTTAATAACCTTGGGAATTTCAATTTTATACATTTCGCCTACTTCACCAACTGGCTGTGTTACTGAAGCTGCCTGAATAATATAATCATATTTTTTATTATCTGTGCCGGTTTGTCCACCGTCATCCGGTGTTACAAAAAGTCCACATGCTGTAAAAGCAATTGCTAAAACAGACAGTATTGCAAGAAAAACTATAATTTTTTTCATATTCTTTTACCTCATTAATCGATTAGTTAAAATACAATCCGGAAAAATACGCATAATGTCCATCTGCCCAACATGAGAAATTCAAATACCATTCCCCTGATACTATTTTCATAAACTGGTCCTCGGTAAGAGTTACTCTTGTGAACCCGTTTTGAAGATTTGTGCTAACGGGATTCCAAGCACCACCCTCACCATTAGGATTGATAAGACGGAGCTTACCATAACAATTCACAAGACCCATAGTTGGCTCATAAACGTAAAATACAATTTTGTTTATTTCAGGATTTTCCTCCTTTGCTGCTTGATATGCAGCAAGTGCTTCTTCTGTGAAATTAATTTTTGTTCCCTCGTCGCCCCACGAATTAGTACCATACATTCTATATGAGCAAATTTCTTCACCATATACGTAATAGTAATTCAACGATAATTGGCAATTACCGGAAACTTGATAATAGTTTGGTGCAACGTATTCGGTGTATGTATAAAACAATACAAATTCATATCCGTCTGATATTTCGTAGTTGTGATATTTGCTACCCTCGTGAAGAGCATCAAAATAGTAATTACTTGTAGCAAATGATTCAGCAATAACGGAAAGATCTACTTCCGAAAGTTCTTTTGCTACACAATCACCGAAATCATATTCAGAACTCTTATCCTCATACTCACCCGTAGTAGGATTCTGAACCATAACAGTTACTTTATACTCAATGTCCTTTTCTCCTATTGGAAGCGCGCTGACATTGCCTATATAGTAGCTTGATCCTTCGGGTAAAAGTTCGTTTTCATCGTTGGTAGCGCATATAAGAAGCTTGCCGTAGGAATCATATACAAGATTATTGCTTCTTGTAACGATTACCGTCTTAAGTGTTTGGGGTTCAATTCTTGTTCCACAAACATTGATTGCAAATTCATTGGGATTATACACATCGAAGGAGTATCCACGATAGATTGCGTTTGATTTGTCCGCTTTATCCAAATAAATACTATGGTAATTTGCCTCGGATGCAGAAACGATGATGTTTACCTTAGCCATTCGGCGCTCTATTTCACCTATAGCTATCTTTTCACTTGTAAGGTAGAAATAGTCCATAGCAAGTAATGTTGGTGACATAATTGACAATGAAACTGTTTCTTCTTCCATTACATACAAAAGATTGTCGTCATTAGTATAATCGTTTTCATAGTTATGACCTACTATATTTGTAATGTAGAATACAGAACCATCTTCTATATGTATGTTGGCATCTTGCATTATCCAAGTTCTTTGGATATTAATCGCAAATTTTTCAACGTTACTCAACTCGTATGAAGCATCGAATCCACCTATCTTGGACTGGTGTAAATCTATAGCATAGTGATTCCAACGATTTCTATAACACAACACTTGAGGATTTCCTGAATCTTCTTTACCCCAAGTTAATACCAAACTGGAATTGGATGCGTTATAAACGTCAAACGTAATATAATCGTAAGATGACCAGTCTGTGGTATTGGGTAAAAACTCAAAATAAATTTTGTCAGTTGGTACATTTTTATCCAATGCATCAACAGTCAATTTAAGAACAACGCCTTCTCCGTCCTTTACGAACTCTGTGTCATTAGTGTTATAGGAATTAAAATTATTACCAGAAACAACACCGGAGAAATTAGAAAGACTTGAGTCATCTGCTTCTAATTTTGTAAAATAGATTCTAAACTCTGTATCACCTTTGGCAGAAATTTTAGATTCCAATAATGTTGAAGCACTGGCAACGTCGAGATAATAACCTTGAAGTGTGCTTGCAATTAATGCAGCTTTTTCAAGAACGTTAACCGTTTCACCCGTAGTTGCTTCAAGTTTGCCAAACAACTCAGCATAGTCAGCTGTTTTCTCGATACATTCATATCCTTCTTGAAGGAATACTCTTACCGAATATGGGGTATTGGTATTGGGTTTCCAACTCGCTACAAGCTCCATATCTTCAGTCACAGCAACTGGAAATTCAACCAACTCAAAATCATAAAGCCAACCGTTAAATGTATATCCAACACGAATCGGATCTTCTGGCTTTTCGAGTTGACCTCCTTTTGCAATCTTAATTGCAGTCATCTCATTACCACCCAACGTATCAAAAGATACCGTAAATTCTGATGGTCCTTTATCCCTGAATAATACACAGCTATAAAGAGAAAGTGAAAATGCTATCAAAAGAACAAACAAAAATAATCTCTTCATAATTTCCTCCTGTTAATTTTTTATTTCCAAAGGTATTACGAACGTTGCTTCGCCGGGTTCGATCTCAAGAACGAGTTCTCCGTCTATAACATCAACAACAGAACGTACACCATTTGTATAAAGTATTGCTTTATTGGCTTCTTTAAGGGTTAGTTTAACTACATCTTTACCACCCTTAACCGGGTCACTAAAATTAGTCACCATTAAGCCAATTTCATTATTTGCTCCCGTGAATTTACCAATCAAAGTATCACGAGACGCTTCTACCGATTCAATTATATCAATATTATCAACACTATTTTGTGTAGCATTGAATTGAAGGTTTTCATATAATTCATTTTTGCCATAAACGCACATTGTTTCATCCCATTTGAAATTCATAAAGATATGGTCCCAAAGTAAACATTCGTTATTGACAGTTTGCGCCATATAATAGGTATCATATTTGATTTGACCGTCCGCTGACACCAAACCGTGTTCAAATGGCTGATCGGAGTATGTTACATATGTGAAATATGACATCGCACTTGCACCGTAAGTAAGTCCAACATTCATCATATATCTTAAGTTGGCTAAATCCAATCTTCTATATCCGTAATGCTCGGTTGAGCAAATATAAAACATTAACGTCGCGTCAAATTCCTTTGCATATTTTGCAACGGTTTCATACGTATATAGCCAAACATTTCTTTGCGTTCCGTCCTGCATCAATGGATAAAAATCTACAGAAATAACGCGATCTTTATCAATCACAGAAAAAACTTTATTACAAAATTCTTCTACGTATTCATCGTAGGTATATCCATAATGAAATGAGTCAACATTCGTTTCATTCCCTTCCCAATATGGATTTAAATTAACATAAAACAATTTGTCATCATAAAAGGTAACGTGATTTTCTGCTAACGGAATAAGCTCAGATATCTCATCAAACGACGGCTCGTCTTTGTAAAAGAAGCCCACAACATTATCAGAGATGTTATCTGGATGCAAATCATTGTGTAATGAATTGGGTGTTGTCATCCCAATATACGGCATCCAATATACACCGTTATTTTCAAAAGACTCTTTATATTTTCCCTCATAGCCCCATGTGAATGCAGCCGTAAAGCCGGCTTCCGCCATATCGCATGCAATGCCATCTAACTTATCATAGCTCGCTCTTGGCTCTTGGAAAGTATATATAAACATCTTATCTCCATTATCCTTATATTCCGGAATGGATGTAAGTGTTTTGAGTAATGTTCCATCCGATGCAACACCATCATATGCAGGGTCAGTAGTAAAACTACCCGAAATCACACTATCATTAATGATTTCAAAATCATCAGGATTCTCTGTTTTACTCGTGCTTTGACCGAGATTGATAAAAGCACATCCCTGCACAAAAATAGTAGAAATTAGTATTAACGATAATAATATATTACTTATTTTCATCACTCAGCAATTTCGAGGGGAATTACAAATGCAGCTTCTCCAGGTTTGAGGGATAATTTTAATGTGTGATTGTCTAAATCAACAACTTCGCGAACACCATTAATATAAATAATTGCCTTATTAGCTTCTTTGAGTTGCATTACAATTTCGTTGTTAGATGTTACAACGTCCGGATCGGTAAAGTTGGTTACCATTAATCCAATTTCGTTATTAACACCTGTAAATCTACTGATCAATGCATCCATACTTGATGTAACGCTTTCAACAATATCTATTTCATCCACATTGAACTTCAAACGGCTATATTGGCTCGAATTGTGAGAAATTGTTGTACCTGTCAAGCACATAAGTTCATCCCACTTGAAATTCATAAAGATATGGTCCCAAGCAAGACACTCTTTATTTATCTTTTGAGCAGAATAGTAAGCATCATAAATTTCAAGTCCAGAGTCATCAGTTAATGCGGTTCCCCAAGAAGCGTTCTTATATGAAGAAGCATATTGGAAATAACTCATCGCCGTTCCGCCATAAGCCATTGCTACATTCATCATAAAACGAAGATTTGCATCATTAAGATATCTATAACCATAGTGATGAGTAGAACACAAATAGAAATGCAAAATTCCACCGTATGCTTTTGTATATTCTGCCAAATTTTCATATGTATACAGCCAGTCCTTGCGTATTGTTAATCCGTTTTCCAACAACGGATATATATCGATGGACATAAAACGGTATTTTTCATTCAACTCGGGAAGAATGTAATCGGCATAAGTTGCAACATATCCGGTATAGTCCAATCCACCATACATTTCCCCATCAGGACCGGGCTGATTCTCGTTACCATCCCAACAAGGATTCAAATTTGAATAAAAGATTTTTCCGTCATAGTTTTCTTTATGTATTTGCACGTTTTCTGTTAAAGTGTTCAGAATGTAATCATAATAGGGTTCATCCTTCCAGTTAAATCCAATAATTCTATCAGAAATGTTATCAGGATGATATCCTTCTACTTGTAATGGGTCAACACCTTCAATGTGAGGAGTTGCATACATATTGTACTGTTCAAGATACGGAAGTTGACCTAAGTATTCTGAATATGAACCAGGCTGAGTAACCGTAATACCCAAGTCAGCCATTATTTTCATAGTTTCATCATTAGCTCGAGGACCCCACATGTATGAAATATACATTATTTCTCCATTATCCTTATATTCCGGAACAGATGAAAGAAGTTTTAACAAACCGCCATTATCCACAGCATTTTCGTAAGCAGGATCTTTTATTCCCTTTCCGAAAGCAACACCGTTGTCAAGTGGATTAGAGCTTACAGGTGGTTCAGGCTGTTGAGTGGACGTTGTCGTGGTTGTTTGCCCAATAATCTTATTAAATAAATCACAGCTCACCAATGAAGATGTAAGCATTATAAAACAAATAATCAATGCCAAAAATCTAACACTATTTTTCATATTAACCTTTCAATCCTCCTCCGATAGAAATATTCATTATTTTTTCTTGGAAAGCAATAAACAATGCCAAAATTGGAATTACGCTCATAATTACTCCAGCGAAAAGCATTGGAATATCTCCGTTACCATCGTGGAAAATAGTAGTATCGTAAATATATATACCAGAAGCAAGAGTGGGATATTTTTCAAGAAATAAAATAGGTCCTGAATAATCATTCCATACACCTATAAACGATACAACGTATAACGCAGTAATTACACCCTTGGCTTGCGGAAGCATAATTTTAAAAAACGTATTAAAATGGTTTCCTCCGTCAATAAATGATGCCTCTACATAATCCCAAGGAAGTGATTTAAAATAACCGTGCAATACAAGGAAATTGAATCCCATTCCATTAGCAAAAGTTATGAGGAACAACGGAGAATTAAGAATATTAAGTTCGCTATAAATTTCATATTGTGATGGAAGAGAACCAACAATGGGAAGCATCATCATAATCAATACAACGGCATTAAAAAGTTTTCTTCCGGGAAACTTATATTTTGCCACTACGTAAGCACTCATCGTTGAAACCGCCACGCCAACAAACGTTCCACCAAAAGCATACCACAATGAATTCAAAAACATTGTAGCCAAATTTGTTTTGTTAGCATTTAGCGTTTTGAATGCATTAACAAAGTTATCAAACCCTACAGGGTCCTTGGGTAATCCGGCAATATTGTTTATATATTCATACTTATCCTTTACGCTCGTCATAATTGCCCATCCATAGGAATACAAGAGCGTAAACGCATAAATTGCAAAAATCACAAATACAACAGTAAATACAACCGTATCTCCTTTGCGCATTTGAGTATTGGTAGCACTGATTGAAAACTTGCGCTTATGTTTGCGTTTATTATTTACCTTCTTGTCCTCACTGATAATTGAGGTTTCTTTATTGTTTAACTTTATATTTTCACTCATAACAACACCTCAATAATCAATACTCAATTTTGGGATCCAACTTGTCCATAATAAATCTAAACAGGAACACTATTGGCATACTAATAGCTGTAAAGAAAACACCCATTGATGCTGGATAATAGAAAATACCGCTATCTCTTACCTGGCTAAATATATAATAGGAGAGAGTGTAGGTATCTTCTCCGGTTGCGAAAAGAAGAATCGGGCCACTCGACATAAATATTCCCGTCATAGCTACAATCAAGCTCATAGAAATAGTTGGCCACACCATGGGTGTAATTACGTGGAACAGCTCTTGCCACCAATTCACTCCATCTATCTTACTCGCCTCAATAACTTCCTCGGGAATGCGCCCCATAGCACCTTGGAAAAGAACGATATTTACACCGAATCCAGTCCAAAATGTATAAAACAAAATGGTATTAGTGGCATATTCCGGATTGGACAAAAATGCGGGGACTGCTGGCATTTCTGCTCCCGTAATCCAACTTATTAGATTATCAAGTGGGCCAAATCCGCCTATCATATTTTTAAAAATAATAACCATTGCTACCGATGATACGATCGAAGGCACATAGAACAAAACCCTCAAAAACTTATGAAGAAATATTTTCTTATACAAGAAATAAGAAACAAAATATGTAATCGGTATGGTTACAAAAAAGTTTAAAGCAAAATACTTCAATGTATTCCTTATGGATATCTTTATTAATGTATCCCCCTCAGCGGTCAACTCATTCCAAAGTATTTCATAATTTTTCAAACTGTATTCGAAGATTGCCTCTCCATTATCGGTAACACCCACAACGGTTTTAAATGCCATTAATATCGAGTTGAAGTTTACTCCTACGTAAAAAACAGCAAACCACAACAAACTAATTATCAGCATAGATATAATGAAAATGGTTGAACCTTTTCTATATGTTTTGGGCATCTTTTCAAATTGTATTTTTTTCATTATAAACCTCAATAATTAATTAAATACTCTTTTAAAAATGGCGCGAAATAGACTACATTTACATCTTTCCATCTCGCGCCTTTTTATATATTTACCTTATCTAATAAGCGGCAAAACCTTATCCTTGTTGTTGTAAGACAGTTCTATACAGCTTTGGAAATACTCTTCACCATTTTTAGTCTTATTAAAGGCATCTTTTTCATAGTAACCTGCAATAATGTCCATACCACCTATGTAGAACAATGGAGAGTTGTGTCCCTCGGTAATAACATTGAAATCAGCAAGATTACCCATACATTCAAGACGAGAATCAGCATATTCACCATAAACTCCAGTAGGCTCATATCCGTAAGGCATTGTGATACCATTAAGTTCATATGAGAACAATTCTTGTCCTGTATAACTGAATACATAGTTCATAAACTTCAAAGTAAGTTCGTACTTATGTTCGCTGTTTTTCATTTTGGGAATTGCCATAACATGGCTTGTTGCAGCAGAAGTAGAAGAATAGCGTGCTGAGTAAAGTGTTGCAAAATCCTTGTCTGAAACACCTTCAACAGATTTTGCTCCCGCATCAATTGCATCGATTACTTCTCTCAACTGAGCTTCTGTCATATTTTTATTTTCAAGACGCTCAACAATAGAAGAAATTACAGGAACCTTCATAACTCTAACATCACAACCACCATTAACCTCGGTTGCTCTATCAATAGATTCCTTCATTTCATTATAGAACCAGTCACCACAAACCATAAATGCAGCTTTTGTCATATCAGTACCATAACCCAAACCGCAAAATACGTTTTGTGCCTGCTGGTAATTCATATATCCAGATTTAGAATGAGCAAATTCCTTTTCACCAAGCCAACTATAAACTACATCCGCAGCCTTTTTAACTCCAATCTGTGATTCCAAAAATTCACGATAGTTCTCGGACGTTGCTTTTGTATATGTTCCGTTCTTAAGGTAATAACCTTCATAGAATTTATTATATTCTTCTTCGCCCTGATACTGATAATACATTCCCACAAGAACGGACTGCCAGTAAGGAACTTCAGCAGAAAGGACAAAAGGAGCTACACCCGTGCTCTTAATGCGTTCGCAAAGTTCAGTCATCTCATCACTGGTGCGAGGCAAAGTGTAGTTTTCTGCACCAAGAGCAGCGTCAATAGTTGTTTTGTTATAAAGGATACCATTATAACCGTAAACCCAAGGAAGCTGATAATACTTGCCGTCAGAAGCTTTATAGTATTCAAGGAGATCCTTATTCATTCTTTCAGACAAAGGAACATCGTACCCCTCTTGAGTTGTGTTCAAAAGGGAGGAAAGATCATAGAGATATCCTTCTGCCTGTGAGTTGAAGAAAGCGCCTGTGCTTATTACAAGATCGTTATCATTTGCTTTTGTACGAATTTTGGAAGCCAAGCTTCCACCGTCAACAGTAACTTCTAATTCTACTGTGCATCCAGGATTCTCATCTTCGTATGCAGCAATGATTTCTCTTAACCATTCAACACCATAACCGAGATCCACAGCGGTAATTTTGATTGAACCGGTTGTTACGCCATCTCCGTTCTGAGTCTGATTATTGTTACATCCTGTCATCGGCAGCAACATAGTCACCAACAAAATCATAGATATGCAAATCAAATAAATTTTTTTCATAAAAATTCTCCTTATATATGCATTTTTACAATTGTAATCTCATTTTACCACAACGCGTAAAATCTCACAATAGCCAAAATAGACATAATTGCCGTCAAATGTCCTTTTTTTATAGTATTTAACAAGCTATTCAAATAAATGTCAAAAAAATTCCTACAATATTATTATATTGCAAACACGCAGATTGACCTTATCTGAATATTGTGCAAATTGCACTGTATTTTTTGGTATATTTTGCACAATGTGTGTGTTTTGTTGAAATAATATCCAAATAATGATATTTTTTCCATCTTTCCAGCTCCTCTTGTGCATAATCAACAACACGCAATCAATGAATTTGTTAATATGTTACAATCGCAAAAAACAATCATACTATGACTGCAAAAAAGAGACATATAAATAAATTCTCGTCTTTTTAGAAAATTGAAAACTGCACAAATATATAATATAATGTTTTTACAAATTTGTGAATA
This sequence comes from uncultured Clostridia bacterium, assembly GCA_937884385.1. Classification (GTDB taxonomy): domain Bacteria; phylum Bacillota; class Clostridia; order Oscillospirales; family CAG-272; genus RGIG4608. The sequence goes on from CALGCW010000344.1 coordinate 20,849, forward strand.
TTTACACAATTTGCAAATAAAATATGGAGGAAAAGATATGAAAAAAATCTTATCAATCATTCTAATCTTACTTTTGGCAGTGTTGTGTTTGGGTTCATGTGTTAACTTTCCCAGCAACGGTGGCAGTTCTACTACACCCTCAACAACAAAGCCTACCACCACTACTCCCGTCGAAGAGAAATATACCCTCTCTTTTGAGGCGGAAGGTATCGAGTCTTTGGAGGTAGTTGATGGAAAAGCTATAGGAAATCTTCCTGCTGTTCCTGAAAATCCTGGTTACACAGGACTTTGGAAAATTGATGGCGAAGTAATCAATGCCGGAACAATTTACAACTATGGCGAAGACAAAACAGCCGTACCGTTCTATATTGCTAAGGACGACACAGTATATACGGTACAAGTTTTCATTCAAGTTGAAGACTCTTATGAAGACGTTTCTGCTCAGTATGCCCCATTGTTTGGAGAATGCATTGGCACAACCGGTGCAACAGTTGACATCTCCGAACTTGCGCAAGCAAATCTTCCTGCTCATTGCATTCTCAACACAGAAGACAGTGTTCTTTCAGGAACAATCGCAGGAGACGGTTCACTTGTTTTGAAGGTTTATTATGACCTTGACGGTGCATTTGTTCTTTCATTCGACGTTGAAGGTGTTGCTTCCCTTCCCGTTAAATTTGGAGAACCTATGACCAATCTTCCTGCAGTACCAGAAAAAGTTGGTTACACAGGTGTTTGGAAAATTGCTGACGAAGTAATCACAGCCGAAACAGTATATAATTATAATGGAAGCAGAACTGCTACAGCAGTTTATACAGCCAACACAGATACTCTCTATACAGTTGAAGTATATATGAATGGCGCAAACGTTTCCTTTGATTTTGGAACTCAGTTTGGAATGCCTTGCGCAGGAACAACAGATACAATCGCTGATATTTCTGCCCTTGCTCAATCAAACATTCCCGCACATTGCGCTTTGGATGAAAGCAATAGCGTTCTCACAGGCACAATAGCAGGTGATGGTTCTCTCGTTCTTAAGGTTTATTACTACAACACAGATACAGTAATTTTCGATGCAGTAGCAGACACCAACGTAGTTCTTGACTACGAGGTTCGTTATGGTGCAGATGAATACTCACACCGTGTACAGTTCCACAGAACAGCTTGGAACGGTACAGTTCAATTAAAGCTTAACGGAAATAGACCAGTTGCTCCCGAAGGTACAACTCACGTTACATTCTATTATTATACAGCTCATACCAGTTATAATTCAGTATTGAATGCATCAGGCAAAGAAATCACTGTTGGTAACTGGGGCACTATCGAATGGAAATCATTCAAGCTTAGCATTGCTCAGTATAATGAATCTGTATGGACACTCACAGACCCGCAGGGCAATAGCCAAGGAAAATATATTTATTTGTCCAACCCCGTATTCACAACAGAATCTCAGGTTTGGGATGGAATTTCCACAACAACTGACGTTGTTTATGGCACAGACGAATTTTCATACACATTCAATAGCAACCCCACCATCACTGCGACAAAGGTTCTCCTCAATATGCTTGGAGACGCAGATGCAATCTCCTTCTATATCAGAGGAACAATTGCAGCACCCTTTAACCTTGTTATTTTCGATCCTTGGGACGCTAATACAAATCTTGCTAACACAGTAGCCGGTGAATGGGTTAAGTTCACACTCACAAGAGAACAGGTTCTCAACCTTGTGAACAATCCCAGCAACTATTATCTCCAAATCAGAAGCTGGGACGGTGGTACATACCATATTTCCTCTTTCTATGAAGTAAAGGGACCTCACATCTACACAAATTATGTATACAATAATGACGCAAAGTGCGGTGTTGACGGTACTGAAACAGCTCAGTGTGACCATTGCGATAAAATGACTCATACAAGACCTGCTGCAGGTACTGCTCTTTCGCACAGCTTTGAAGCGTATGTATCAAATAACAACGCAACATGCACATCGAATGCAACAGAGACAGCTTCTTGTGCGCATAGTTGCGGAGCTACAGACACAAGAGAAATCGCAAACTCTACACTTAGTCACGCATTCACATCCTACGTATCCAACAATGATGCAAAGTGTGGTGTTGACGGAACAAAAACAGCAAAGTGTGACAATTGTGATGCAAAAGATACTAAGACAGACGAAGATTCTGCTCTCACACACAGCTACACAAATTATGTATCCAACAATGATGCAAAATGCGAAGCAAACGGCACAGAAACTGCTACTTGTTATCACGGTTGTGGAACTACTCACACAAGAGAAGATATAGATTCTGCTCTCACACACAGTTACACAAACTACGTTTACAACAATGACGCTACATACGAAGCTGACGGCACAGAAACTGCTTCTTGCGATCACGGTTGTGGTAAAACAGATACAAGAATTAAACTTGGTTCAATGCTTTCTCACATCTATACAAACTACGTTTACAACAATGACGCAAAGTGTGGTGTTGATGGAACAAAGACAGCAAAGTGTGATGAAGAAGGATGCGATGCTACAGACACAGTCGTAGCAGAAGGAACAGCTCTTTCACATAGCTACACCAATTATGTATCAAATAACGATGCTACCTGCTCCGCAAATGGTACAGAAACTGCTTCTTGTGATCATGGTTGCGGAACTACGGATACAAGAGAAGACGACAACTCAACAGTTGGTCATGTTTATACCAAATATGAATACAACAATGATGCAGCAGTAAACAAAAATGGTACGGAAACAGCTTCTTGTGACTTCGGTTGTGGCACAAAAGACACAAGAGAAGTTGCTAATACTGCTCTTTCCATCTTTGATGTTGTAGCAGACACAACAATATCTACAGATTCTTCCATCGTATATGGTGATCAAAGCTTCTCTTACAAGGTACAATTCCACGCAACAGCTTGGAACGGAACAGTTCAATTCAAGCTTAACGGAAATAGACCCGCTGCTCCCGAAGATGCAACTCACGTTACATTCTATTATTATACAGCTCACACCAGTTATAATTCAGTATTGAATGCAGCAGGTAAAGAGATCACTGTTGGTAACTTTGGTACTCTCGAATGGAAATCATTTAAACTTAGCATTGCTCAATATAATAATGCTGTATGGACACTCACAGACCCGCAGGGCAATAGCCAAGGAAAATATATTTATTTGTCCAACCCCGTATTCACAACAGAATCTCAGGTTTGGGATGGAATTTCCACAACAACTGACGTTGTTTATGGCACAGACGAATTTTCATACACATTCAATAGCAACCCCACCATCACTGCGACAAAGGTTCTCCTCAATATGCTTGGAGACGCAGATGCAATCTCCTTCTATATCAGAGGAACAATTGCAGCACCCTTTAACCTTGTTATTTTCGATCCTTGGGACGCTAATACAAATCTTGCTAACACAGTAGCCGGTGAATGGGTTAAGTTCACACTCACAAGAGAACAGGTTCTCAACCTTGTGAACAATCCCAGCAACTATTATCTCCAAATCAGAAGCTGGGACGGTGGTTCATACTACATTTCATCTTCTTACGAAACCTACTCAGCTCCTTTGTTTGAAGCATTGGCTGATACTTCTGTTGAAGCCGATACATTGAATGTATACGGTGATCAAGCAGAATCATACCGTGTAAAATTCCACGCAACAGCTTGGAACGGCACAGTTACATTCAAGCTCAACCAAAGCAAGCTTCCCGCTATTCCCGAAGAAGCAACTCACGTAAGTATTTGGTACTATATGGATCACGTTACTTATAACGGCTGCACACTTAAGATCGGTTCCAAAACAGTGGTTATGGAAAATGCCGAACCTTACGGATGGAAAGAAATCAGAATGACCGTTGCTGAATATCAGTCATTGATTTCTGAAACATGGTATCTTCAGGATGCAAACGGAAACAGCCAAGGCAAGTTTATTTACTTCTCTGCCCCTGTATTCACAACAGATTTGACACCATTCAACGGTTTGGAAAAATCAACAGAAGTTGTTTATGGTAATGATGAATTTTCCTACAAATTCGAAGGAAATCCTTTTATTACAGCAGGCGCAGGACTCCTTAAACTCTTGGGTGACAACAATGAAATATCATTCTATATTCAAGGCAATATAAATGCTCCCTTCAACTTTGTCATCAACGATCCTTGGGATGCTAACACAAATCTTGCTAACACAGTAGCAGGTGAATGGGTTAAGTTCACACTTACAAGAGAACAGGTTTTGAATCTCGTTAATAATCCTTCCAACTTCTCTGTTGCTATCAGAGACTGGAGCGGTGGAACAAGATTGTTCTATATTTCATCCTACTATGAAGTAAAATAATACAAAAATGTGTGCAGGGCATATTGCCCTGCACACAAAAGCATATATTAGATTATTTTTTGAAACATCACTAAGCATTGATGTTTGACAAATTAACCTAAATTTAATCGTTTTTAACTTTTTTCCTGTATTCAAGAGGCGTGCAACCATGGGCTTCTTTAAATATATGATAAAAATAGCTCGTATTGTATATTCCCACCTCTTCAGATATTTCCGCAACGCTTTTATCCGAATGAGTTAGGTAGTACGTTGCAATTTTAACCCTTCTTTCATTGAGCACTTGCGGTAAATTTTTACCATAAAATTTTTTCACAAGTCTTGATGTCTGTTTAGTACTTAAATGCAATTCATTTGCCAAAAAAGACAAATTAAAATTCTCAGACTTCACATTGTTAAAAATGATGTCTTCTATCATTGCCGAGTAGCTTTCGGAAGAAAAGAAATGATTCTCCCGAATTGCCGAAGATTGATATACTTCAATAAATATCATTTTTAATAGACATTTTATTTTTTCATAGAATAATACTTGATTACTCGAAAATTCATCTCCAATTCGCTTCATCAAATAAACAATGTTGTCCGTATATTCAAGTTCATTTAGCGAACTGAAAGTTTCATTAAAGTAATCAAAAGTGTTAACTTCTTTTCCATGGTTTTCATTTTTCTTATAAGAAAACAAAAATGCAGAAAATCCTACACCAGAATCAGACGTAGCATAATGGTACATAAATGCCGGAACAACAATAATACATTTTTTATAATTTAGATCGTTTTTATCAGTATGCAACGTAAGAGGATTGTCCTCCGCAAGAAAAAATTCATTATTAACATGATAATGCAATGAAGATGCCGGAGAAACATAAACCATGTCATTCGGTTCTTTTTCAGTTTTGGTTAACATAACAGCAAAATCTGTATTTCCTACTGAAAACTTTATTTCCAATGTGTTGATTTTATTACTCATATATTCACCACGCTTCTTTTTTAGTTACAAGTTATTATACTATATTTTTATCAAAATATCAAGAAAATTTGCATAAAAAAGACATTTATTTTTTGTTTTGTTCCCATTTAATCATTGACATTAATTTAGCGTTTTGATAAAATTTACTCAGATATTCTACTGTTGAGGTATATCTAATGATAAAGACTATTCCTACTAAAAACAACAAAATACTATACTACATCTATTCTTCTTTGTATACAGTTGGATATATGTTTTGTTCAGGAACTATTCTCCACACTTTTATGATGGACATAGGTGTGGATGAAGGCACCGTAGCTATATATAATGCTGTAATACAATTTGTTCAAGTTATGGTCATGTTAGCCATGACACTATGGGCGGATAAGATCAAAAATGTTATAAAGACTTATTCATTACTTAATTTATCAATTGGATTAATTTCAGTTTTTTTAATTTTATGCGTTTTTGTAAGGTCAAATTTGCCCTTGGTCAAAGTATTGATTTTTGCCTCTTCCATTTTTGTAAACTTCTCCTTGGGAATTAAGGGCGCACTTGATTACAGAATAACATACGAAATTCTTGATATGAAAAACATAGGTCCAATAACGGGCGCATGTGCCGCCATTACTGGACTCGTGTCATTTGTTGTATCTATTTTCTACTCCTTTTTAATCAGTGTATTTGATTATTATACCATTATGATGATATGCTTTGGTATATCTTTGGTTTTGATTATTGCATCTACAATCTGCAGTATGTCATATGGTGTAGTTAATAAACCCCAAGTGCCCAAGCAAAACAAGTTGGATCTTAGCATATTAAAAAACAAATCAACTACCTTTCTTGCTATTCCAAATATTGCAAGAGGAATAGCTTCCGGATTGATTGGATTAGTAACTGTTGTTGGACTCTCGTCAGGCATATTGGATACGCAATCCTCTACTTATCTTAACATAGTAATTCAGATCGCTTCTTTTATAGGAAATATATTATTTACTGTTTTTTGTGGAAAATTCAAATCAAGAACTATATTGCTATATTCCTCCATTCTTTTAGCGATAATTTTCCCATTTACGATAATGAATGGAAATATATATGAATTCTTAATAGCATATGCAATATCATATATGCTCTTGATAATTGTTAATATAGCAATTCCAACGTTAGTATACGAAATAATTCCATATTCACAAATAGGCTCATACTCTTCTATTAGATTGATGCTCTTTACTCTTGGCTCTGTAATTGCTTCTATCATTTATAAGCCACTTAGCGATGCAGTTGGTTATTTAAATCTATTTATTATAGCGAGCGTTATGCAAATTATTTGCGGATTGGGATATTATATTGTTTCACTAAGAACAAAAAGAAACTTTATATTAGACTCTGTTAAAAATAATACTACTCAGTAAACAAAGGAGAATATATAAATGAAAATTAAAGTATCTAAAGAATCAGTTGTGGTTCAGGGACCCGCATTTGAGGATACCATTTGGGGCGTTTGCCAATTTCCTCACCTGGCTTTTGATAACGAAGGAAACGTCTGCTGCAACATACATATGGCAGATGACGTTTGGGAAGAAATTGGAGTGGGAAATGATGTGTGGTATACTTCTAAGGACGGAGGAAAGACTTGGGCACCAAGCGAAAAAGGTGTATCCCCTAAGGTAGGCACTCTCCTCCCCAACGGAGATAGAATATTCTTTCATACTCCGCCCCCAATTATCGTTCCTATTGAAGAAATAAAACACGCCCGAATATTCAGAAATCTCATTCCGAGCGATAAGATAGAAAAAATGTCAGATGGTTCTTGGCCATATCCCATTTTTGCTACCAACGATATGCTTAGTCCATATTATGTATATAACTTAGATACCTTGCCCGATGAGTATTCAAAAAAAGAATGGTCTCTCACAAGGATTCCTGCGGGCAGTGACGAAAAAATCGAGCAAAAATCTAAAATTGAACAACCTTACTTATCAATCAATGGTGCTGTAAAGGAAACGCACCTCGTTGCTCTCAGACCATACCCAATATGTAAGACTAAAGTTGACCACGACGGAAACATTTGGTCTTGTACATATACTGGGGCGCATCTCAATCCTTACACCGGTGCTCCCGTAAGATTTTCTGCCGTAACTCTTTATAAATCCGTTGATAATGGAAAAAGTTTTAAACTTCAGTCATATATTCCTTTTATTCCAAACGCAGATGAAGAGCCAACTGCTTGGCTTTCACCCGAATTCAATGAAAATGATATTGAGTTCATGCCGGACGGTTCCATCATAGTTCTAATGAGGACTACGAATGCTTGTACTGGTGGACCCGAATGGACCCCTATGTACTTTGCTCGTTCAACAGATGGCGGTAAAACCTTTTCAAAACCTACTAAATTTTCTGATAGCGGTGTCCTTCCCTCTCTCGTCAAACTTAATTGTGGAGTAACACTTGCTGCTTATGGTAGATTAGGTATTTACGTTAGAGCTACATCCGACCCAAGCGGTCAGGTTTGGGAGGAACCCATCGAAATTATGACTCCAAACGATAGAAGTCACCTTATGAACAATCCACCCGAAAGACCGGATTTCCATCAATATGCAGGTTCTTGCTGTAATGTTACCTTGGAACCTCTTGATGACCATTCCGCAATTCTTGCATATTCAGATTTTTATTATCCGGATATAACTGGCAAAACTAACAAACGCTATAAAACAATTCTCACTCGTATTATAAGTGTTGAAGAATAAATACATGTAAAACTGATACACCACAGACTGAAACTGTAGCAAAATAGCTCTTTCTGTGGTGTTATCAATATATATTAGGAGTACTATTATGTCTATTATTTATCAAGAATCAACGAAAACATTTTATTTGGATGGAAAAAATGTAACTTATGCTTTCTTTATTAATCACGCAGGTTTTGCCGAGCATCTTTATTTTGGCAAAAAAATTCCTCACGATGACTTGCTTTATACAAGAATGCGTGGACCCGACAGTTGTATCGCAACCACACCTGGCAGAGATGATCAAGGCATAGAACCTATTTTTTCATATATAGATTTTCCTCCCGAGATTTCTTTTTTTGGTACAGGTGACTATCGTGAACCAACGATTTTAGCACAAATGACTGATGGATCGCGCCTTAGTGATTTGTTGTACGATGGTTATAGCATTCTAAACACAAAGCCCAAAATTGAAGGTATGCCCAGCTTGTCGGGTGGCGAAACACTGATTGTACACCTTGTTGATACTATCAATTCACTCAAGGCTGATTTATATTACACAGTTTACGATGATTGTGATATCATTACAAGACGTATAGTGTATATTAATGACAGTGATAAAACAATAAATTTAAAAAGAGCCTATTCTTTTGCAATTGGCTTGCCTGGACACAATTATGAAGCTCTCTCACTTTATGGATCTTGGGGTCACGAAAGAATGGTTGATAGAACTCCTCTTCACCACGGAGTTTTCTCTATAGATTCAAAACGTGCAACATCCTCTGCTGTATTAAATCCTTTTTTAGGAATCCTTGAAAAAGGAGCTGATGAAGACAAGGGCGAGGTTTATGGTTTTAATCTCGTGTATTCTTCGTCTTGGATATTGAAAGCACAGGTTACTCTTGACGGACAAACTATTATTTGCGGCGGTATAAACGATTTCGATTTTTCTTGGAAACTTGATTCAAAAGAAGAGTTCTCTACTCCCGAAATAGTTATTTCTTATTCCAGCGAAGGCCTTGGCGGAATGAGTCGTGCCTTCCACGATGCCTATAGAGAGCATCTTATCCCTGCAAAGCATGTTAAATCACCAAGACCCTTGTTGATTAACAACTGGGAAGCCACCTACTTTGATTTCAACAACGAAAAGCTTATGAGTTTCGTTGATGCCATTGAAAACACAGGTATTGATACTCTTGTTTTAGATGATGGTTGGTTTGGTGCAAGAAGGGATGATACAGCCGGATTAGGTGACTGGGTAGTAAGCGAAGACGTTCTTGAAGGTGGTCTTTCTACTATCATAAATTATGCCAATAGCAAAGGCATTAAATTTGGTCTTTGGTTTGAACCTGAAATGGTCAATGAGGATTCAAATCTATTTCGCGAGCATCCCGATTATGCAATAGGTGTACCAGGTCACGGACGTTGTTATTCACGCCATCAGTTTGTCTTGGATTTAACAAGAAGTGACGTCAGAGATTATATCGTAAACAGTGTAAACAATATTTTGCATAATAACAATATTCAATATGTAAAATGGGATTTCAATAGAAATGTAACCGAATTTTTCTCTGCTAAACTTCCCGTAGAAAGACAATCCGAATTTGCTCATAGATACGCATTAGGACTTTATGACATTTGCAATCGTATTATTGGCGCCAATCCAAACGTCTTCTTCGAAGGATGCGCGGGCGGTGGTGCAAGATTTGATCCTGCAATTTTGTCATATTTCCCTCAAATTTGGACATCAGATAACACGGATGCCAATGAAAGAGCAACAATTCAATATGGCACATCTTTGGTATACCCATTGTCTGCTATGAGTTGCCATGTTTCCGTTTGCCCCAATCATCAGACCTTGCGTGTTGCCTCAATGGAAACAAGATCAAATATAGCTCACCTCGGTGCTACCGGATATGAACTTGATCCAACCCAGTTTTCAAATGAAGATAAGGAGGAAATCAAAAATCACATTGATGTATATCATAAAATGAGAAAATTGATTTTTGAAGGTGACCTCTATAGATTGAATACTCCAAATGACAATGAATTTTCTTTCCTTGTCGTTGCTAAAGATAAATCCCATGCCGAATTACTCTGCTATCGCAGACATTGCGGTCCTGGAAAAGAAGTATATCGTGTTAGAGTTAAGGGCTTGTCCGAAAATAAGAACTACTATATCCCTGAACTGAATGCAACAATTTCCGGAAAAACTTTATCTTGTGTTGGTATTCCTGTAGCTTTTCCATATGGTGACTATATGACTGCAAAATACCATTTTGTAGAAAAATAATATTAATTATTGAACATTTATAACAAATATGATAAAATATTGATTATATCATTAGTTATTGGGAGAAGAAATGCCAAACATAGAGATTAAACGCCTATGCGTTACATACCAAAACAAAAAAAAAGAGGTTCTTGCTTTAGCTGAATTATCAACCTCGTTTGTGGATAAATCCTTTAACGTTATAGTTGGTCAATCCGGATGCGGAAAAACCACTTTGTTACGATGTATAGCCGGAATGATAGATTATGAAGGTCATATTTATTTTGACGATATTGATTCTATGAGTATATCTCCTCAACACAAAAATATCGCTTTTGTATCTCAACAATACGTTTTATATCCAACCATGACCATTTTTGACAATATTGCGTTCCCTTTAAAAAACGCAAAGTTACCACCCAAGGATATTATAAAACGTGTTTATGATGTTGCCGATATATTCAATCTAACAGACCTTTTAACCCGAAAGCCCAAACAACTATCAGGGGGACAACAGCAAAGGGTTGCAATTGCTCGTGCATTGGTGAAAAATCCTTCCATATGCCTTTTGGACGAACCGCTTTCAAACATTGATGCCCCGGAGCGCTCAAGAGAGCGTCAAATAATTAAAGAATCATTAACAAAATCGGGGAGCACGATAATATATGTAACTCACGATATGCGTGAAGCTATGGTATTAGCAGATAATTTAATTGTTATGGACGAAGGTCAAATTATTGCTTGTGGAAAGCCTTTAGAAGTATACGAGTCAAATAATCCACAGGTTAATGCATTGTTTAAAGCAATGGAATAATCATCAATCAAGGAATAGAGATTAATATGAAAAAACAAAAAAAATCAAAAAAAGATTGTAACAGAAGCAATCTGCCGCACAATAGGTTTGAAGTCTTTTTCGACTGTATTAAGCAAAGATATGACGTATTAGCACTTTGCGGTATATTAATTTTAATATCATCGATTCCCTTTGTAGCAATAAAGATTTTTTCTATAATGGCCATACAAAATATAGACTCAAATGAAATCTCACAGTTTTTGACTATATCTTCACTAATTGAGATCCCTCTGACACTTTTAATTGCAGTCGCCATTTCAGGTTGTGTAAGAGTTATTAAAAAGCTAATTTGGGCAGAACCAATTATCTTTTGGTTTGATTTCAAAGAAGGAGTAAAGCAAAATTACAAGTCCTATATAGCTACAACTGCAATTTTAAGTGTTCTGAACTATTTAAATTCACTAACTTTTGCTACTTTGGATTCATCATTAATAAATAGAATTCCAAGCTTAATTTTTATTACTATAATTGTGCCTATATCACTATATACTTACAGCCAATCTGCAGTATATAACGAAAAATATTCAAAACTTTTATCTAATGGCTTGCTGATTTATATAAAAACTGTTCCAATCTCACTTCTCTTTTCTTTACTACTCTCATCGGTACAGTTAATTGTATATATCCCCATTGTTTCATATCAAATTATTGCTTGGACATTGGTTTTCTTTTTCCTTTGCCCAATGTATATGATGGCATGGTTGCTGTATTCCTTTAATAAATTTGATAAGCTGATTAACCAGTACCAATATCCGGAAATTGTCGGAAAGGGTATTTGGTCAAACGAAGATATCGAAAACAATATATGATTTGAGGATAATTTATGATATATATTAAAGATCTTGGCACATTCAATGATGACTGTGGTCTTATAGCAATTGCTTCTTGCTCCGACGGAAATTTCAAATCCGAAGTAGATGGGGTTAAAGCAATTTATACCACACGAGATAGAAAAATAGAATTTATTTGCTTTGAAACTCACACACTTTGCTATGTACTGTCATCTGTAGGTTACCCTGCCTACTATCCTGTAAAACCCGTCCATCCAAAGGGCAAAATTAAAGCTGTTCTTATGGACCTTGACGGAACAAGCGTTAGAAGCGAGAGCTTTTGGATGTGGATTATTGAGCTTACAACCGCGTCTCTCTTAAAAAAACCTGACTTTAAACTTGATAAATTCGATGAACCTTATGTTTCTGGCCACTCAGTTTCAGAGCACTTGCAGTATTGCATAGATAAATATTGTCCAGAGAAAAGCTTAACAGAAGCACGCGATTTTTATTTTGAGCATACCCATCGCGAAATGAAAAACATTATGGATGGCAATGGAAAAGAAGGCGCTTTCACTCCAAGTGAAGGTCTCAAAGAATTTCTCTATGCCCTCAAAGATATGGATATCAAAATTGGTCTTGTTACAAGTGGTCTTTATGAAAAAGCATGGCCTGAAATTAAGTCTGCATTTGACACACTCGAAATGGGTGACCCGCTTGATTTCTACGATTGTTCTATTTCAGCAGGATTCCCTCTTCGTAAGGGTAGCGTAGGAACACTTGGAGAGCTTTCACCCAAGCCACATCCTTGGCTCTATGCTGAAAGCGCAACGGTTGGGCTTGGTATTCCTGAAAGTGAGAGAGAACATATTCTTGGTATTGAGGATTCCGGAGCTGGTGTTTGTTCTCTTAGACTTGCCGGTTTTCCAACCATAGGATATGATGGTGGAAATATTGAAAAAAGTGGCACACTTCCCCTCTGCAATTACTTTTGCAAATCATTTGATGAAATTATTGAAATTATAAAAGAGTTAAATAAATAAAAAGACACGAGCATATTGGGGGTTTTCTGATGTGAAATATATATCCAAATATTCTAAGAAGCTCAATTGGCAAACTCCTCGACAGTACAAGAAAGAAAAGCGTCTCAAAAAGGCAACCAAACAAGTGAAATATAGTACTCATTTATCATTTAATACAACAATAAACCCCCCCGCAAATCACACGGATTTGTGGGGGATGATTTCGTTACATGGACTCTTTGTTTTGGGGTGCAAGTGCGTGGATTTCGCACCAAAATTCGCCCCATTTTTTGCCCCATTTTCGCATCAAAATACATAAAAGCATAGGGCGTCTTATAGACTTATTAATTATGGTTAACACTTGGAAAACCCTTGATATATAAGGATTTGCGGGAATTTAAAGAGATGCGTGTAATTACGACAAAAAGCTAACCCAAGCTTCTATACCTAATTTCATAATTCTCTATATCTCCTTTATTGGACCATATTTATACATATTAACTTATTCATTGTATCACATAACTTCTTTTTTTTCAAGTATCATTTCCCAAATTCTTATTTTTACATTCAAATATTCTTCACGTATTAGTGCAAAAAAGCAGGAAAGAGCAAAATGCCCTTTCCTGCTTTTTTATTTAGATAGTTATTCAGTATATGTTAAATACTCTGCTCCGCTACCTACTACTTCGCCATCATTAGCAGTGGGCGCGGTTGCGGTTCCATAGCCGTAGCAATTTGTTGTTGTTTTGTTGATCATACCAAAGCATCCGCCAACATAGTCTGTTCCGCTGATGTTACCGTAGTTTACACAATTGGAACGTGAGCCCTTTGCATCCTTTGTAGCACCGCCGATACCGCCAACATATCCACTACCCGAGCTGGTCACGTCACCGAAGTTTACACAATCAGTAAGCGTACCCTTAGCAAAGCCTGCGATACCGCCGATCTGATAGCTTGTTGCCATTACAGTACCGTAGTTTACGCAATTCTTTGCAAAGGTCGTTGTGTTGTTTTCAAGCCATCCAACTACACCTGCTACCTGCTGAACACCTGTTACATTTA
>CALGCW010000345.1 GCA_937884385.1 uncultured Clostridia bacterium
ACTATTTCATATTTTTTACTTAAATCTTTTTTTCCAATTATGCTTTTGCTTTTCTTATTGATTTTAAATATATTTGCAAAAGCGATAAGGTTATCCTCATTGATTCCGGCAGCCTTCTTGCCCTTTGGAAGAGAGCCGAGATACTTCTGTACAAGTGGCTTCAAGGTTGCAAGGTCAACGTTACCGATGATAGTGACCTCTGCACCTGCAGCATCCTTGAACAGCTGTCTGTATACTTTCTCTATTGTGGCGAGATTTGCTTTCTCAAGGAGTTCCTCGTTGAGAGCAAGTACTCGTGGATTGTTGTTGTAGAAGATCTTGTCTTTCTCTATCTGATACTGGAAATCAGGATCGTTCTGGATGTTAGGAAGCACAGCCTTGATCTGCTGGATTCCGATCTGGAACTCGTTCTCGTCGAATCTTGGATCAGTGAATGTGAGATAAAGAAGCTGGAGGGCTGTCTCAATGTCCTTTGGTGTGCTTGATGCTGAGATTCCGTGTGAAAGGTTCGAAATGAACGGGCTGGCTCCTGCGCTCTTTCCGGCAAGCATCTTAGGAAGTGTCGTGCCTGAGAACTTGGATACACCGCAGTTCCTGAGGAAGAGTGCCCAGATGTTGTCCTCGAATGAAGGCATGTCCTCTGTAGCGATCAGAGTCTTTCCTCCGTCGAACGAGAGGTTGAAGAGAACCTGATCCTGCTTGTGCTGGGTAGGGAGCACGATTACCTTCACACCGTTCTTGAGTGTCCATTCTGTAGCGCCATATACGGTCTCCTTAGCCTTCTTCACCTTTGCGCCCTTGAGCTCGCCGCTGATGAAAGGCTCGTTGATGCTTTCTTCTACGTTAGCTGCAATCTCTGCATTCTTTACGGAAGCAAGAACTGCTGATATTTCCTGCTCGGTAGGATTTGCAAGACCTTCCTTCTCAGGACCGTTGTAAAGGATCACCATGTTCTCGTCAGTGATGAGCTGAGCTACTACCTGATTGAGGATCTGTGCGTTGACCTGTGCGCAGATGCTCTGTACGATCTGGAGCTCAGTCTCTGGGGTCATGTATGCCTCATTGTCGAAGAAATTGTACAGGAGAGGACGTACAAACTCTGCGTTCTTGCGGGTAGGAGCTGCCTCGACAGCCTTCTCATAGCTGCTGATGATGTTGTCCTTTGCACGCTGAACCTCGCCGTCGGTGAATCCGAATCTCTTCATCTTCTCAAGCTCGGTCATGAATGCTGTGAAAGCGTTGATAGCGTCACCTTCCTTGAATGAGACAGTACCTGTTGTGGCGTCGCAAGAGTTGCAGAGGTTGCTGATGTAGAAGCTTCCGCCAAGGAACGGTGCGTCAGGCTGTGAAGTAATGTCTGTAAAACGCTCGTGCATGATCAGACGTATGTATGTCTTGATGATATCCATCATGAATGCCATATCAGTATTCTTGGCTTCCTTAGGCATAGGCTCGCTTTTCCACATTACCTCAATGCTTGAAGATGTCATTTCAGGATCTGTAAGGATACCGATGATAGGCTCTACGTTGCTTGGAATCTTGTGAAGCACCTTTGGCTGCGGATTTACAGCTGCAGGAATGTCTGCGAAGATAGTCTTGATCTTATTCTCCACCTGATCCACATCTACGTCTCCCACTACGATGACAGCCTGGAGGTCAGGACGACACCATGTCTCGTAGAAGCGTGTAAGGCTCTCGTATTTGAAAGTCTTGAGCTGCTCTTCACTACCGATAAGGGTTCGTCTTGCATAAGGTGTGTCTCCGTAGTAGTAAGGGAGTGACTTCTCGAAAAGTCTCCAGCTTGCATCGTTTCTTGTACGCTTCTCCTCAAGGATTACGCCTCTTTCCGCATCGATCTCAGCTGGATCGTTGGTTACGAAGTGAGAGTAGTCGTGAAGTACGAGGAGGCAAGAGTCGATGATGCTTTCCCTTACGACAGGTATGTTGTTGAGCATGTACTGAGTCTGCTCGAAGCCTGTAGATGCGTTGATGTTTCTTCCGAACTCGGCTCCGATGCTCTGAAGCCACTCAAGAAGGGTCTTGCCAGGGAAGTTTTTCGTTCCGTTGAAGCACATGTGCTCGAGGAAGTGAGCGAGACCGTCCTGGTCATCGTCTTCCTGGAATGCTCCTACGTCAGTAGCAAGGTAGAATTCAGCTCTCTGTGCTGGCTGATCGTTGTGGCGGATGTAATAGGTCATACCGTTTTCGAGCTTGCCGGTTCTTACGGCAGGGTCGTTTGGAAGCTGGTTCTGACCAAATGCCATTGCTGCAGCAAAGATTGCTGCAATGAAAATAAATAAACGTTTCATACTTTAAATTTTATGTTCGTTTTGGTTGTTTTCGTTTGTGTTATTGCGGTCATAATTTTTTCGCTTTACGTATTTTTTGAATTTTTCAACTTCAAAATACACATCGCCTTGACTTTCATATGCATAACCTTTTGCAACTAATTCATTGATTATGTTTAACATTTCATCAATATTTTCAGTTGCAGGACTTACAATTTCAGGTACTTTACAATTTACTTTATTAAAATCTATAAAAAACCCTTTTTCTGCATCATATTTGTCGTTATCAATTACATATTTATATTTTTCTTTTGAACAAATTTTTAAGTTTAACTTTTTATAAGAATTAGCATCTTTAACGTCGATACAATAAAAGTAGGCATCTTCAACAGCATGATAATAAGTTTGATTATTATTGATTTTAAGCTCTATATCTAATTTAGCATCTTCTTTTAGAGACTTCTTTAATTCTTCTATACTTATATCTCTTTTAAGTACTTCTTTTGCTTTTCTATAATTGCTATTTATTGTTGAATAATAAGAAATGCTTATAAATATAATCAATAAAAAAATTAACAAAAGTATTTTAAATTTTCTATCAACAAACATATTTATGCCCTCTATAATATATCTATATAATTAATATTACTAATATTAATTTGGTTCATTTTATCATTCATATCTTATCATATTTGAATTTCTTTGTCCATAAATTGTAATCTCATTTTAAATAAAAAAAGCCATGTTTTTTTGTGTTCATGGCTTTTTGTTTCTTGTTTATTCTTCGGTATGCTTTTTCAATTTTTTACGCGTATTGCTGTCCAGTTCTTTCTTGCGCAGGCGAATTGTGTCCGGGGTAATTTCAACCAATTCGTCGTCCAAGATATAAGACAATGCTTCTTCCAAAGATATGCGACGCGGTGGCGCCAAGAATAATTTTTCGTCCGCAGTCACAGAACGCATATTGGTTAATTCTTTACCTTTGATTGGGTTGACTTCCAAATCGTTTTCTTTGCTGTGTTCGCCAATAATCATACCAGAATAAACTTCTGTTTGCGGGTCGATAAACAGTGTGCCACGGGGT
>CALGCW010000346.1 GCA_937884385.1 uncultured Clostridia bacterium
TATGCGAGGGAGATAGTTATAAGCAATATATTACTTTTCGTGTTATAACTCATAAAACCTCCTTTTTATGCAGTAAGTTTCTTCTTTCTGATAACAAACCAATAGAGGCAGAAGCCGCCAACGCCGAGAACTGCAACCGCACCGAGAACGATGCCGATAATAGCGCCTGTTCCAAGACCTGCATCCTCGGTGATACCGATAACGGCATACTGCGAGAAGTGGTCGGTTTCAAAGGTGATCGTACCGTCCTCGTTGACGGTGGTCTTGCATTCCTCGTAGCTTCCGTCGGGAGCGATATAAACCACAATAATCTTGTCATACTCTGCCGCAAGATCGGGAGCAGGTAACGTTACCTCAACCGTACCGTCGGGCTGAATTTTTGCACCGTCAAGGAGAAGCGAGAGATCATACATACCAAGAGGCTTTGCAGCACCATCGGCTGTTACGGCAATTTCGCCAAGCACTTGTTCGGGAACCTGCTCTACAGGCTGTTCAACCACGTCGAATACCGTTCCTTCGGGAATATATGCGTTACTGCCGGTAGGAACATTAAGCACCGTACCTACTACGTCGCCGCTTATCTGAGCGATTTTCTTAGGCAACTCTTCGGTGTAGGAATGAGAGCAGAGCGTGCAGGTATAGGTCGCTTCGCCAACCTCCCTCTCCGTCGGCTCTTTTGTTACCTCTCTCACGTAATCGTGAGGAAGAACGGACTCATAATCACATTCCATACATTCGTGAACGTGGTCGTTATTATCCTTTGCGATCCAATCGTAGAAGCTATGCTCGAAGTCCTCGGTAGCTCCGCAGGTGGGACAAGAATGCGTGTGGTAATTCTCGTCCTTCATCGTCCATTCGCCATAGGTGTGGTCGCCGCTTTCACTTGCACCGCATTCACATTTGCGAACGTGCTTCATATCGTTGTTCGGATCGGGCATCCAATCACCAAAATCACAGGTGTGAGATGTTTCGTCATAAACAGGCTCGGAAGCATAGAGATATGCTCCGCTGATAACGGTACAATTTGAAAGCATTTCGCTGTATTGCCAACGCTCGCCGTAGCAACCGATCATCGTGATGCACTCGTTGCCCTCGTCATCGGTATATTTTATAAGTTGGAGAGCCGCGGTGTCGTCAAAGGTAGTCCAAGTGCTGACGAGCAATACCGTTCCATCCTCATTAAAGCTAATCTTCCAATTCTTATTGTCAATAATACCGGGAGCAAAGCCATCACCAAACCATCTGTATTGCGTCATAAAATGCTCATTCGCGCCGTACTCACCCATTCGACCGTCGTTAGCGACCCAATAGTTGGGAATATAGAATGCGCGAATCCGCTCCGAATCGGTAATAGGATGCTCGGGATCGTCACCGTCAAAATCAGGCTGACCGCCCCAGATGCCCGACGGAATCATCTTGAATTCCATAGCACCCTCGTCAATGACGGTAATAGAGCCGTCGGCGGCAACGGTTACCTCAACTACGTTGGAATGATTGATTCCATGCTCCTCCCAGAATTTTTCTTCCAAAGCATACTGAATGTTCCAGGAGAAGAATGCCATATAATCTTCCGCGTCAACGTCCTCGTCATCGTCAAGCGAGCCTATCATATTTCGGTATTCATCCGCCGTTGTGACACCGTCGCCGTTTTCGTCAGCTCCGCCCCACTCCGTGTCAATATATTCCTCGATCATATCGGGAATACCGTTCGTATTCACGTCGGTTTCAAGAAGGTCGATCAAGCCGTCGCCGTCGGAATCGGCGGTTATCATCTTTCTCAGAATATTCAGATTCGGGATATAAGCCGCGTACGTCTTACCGCCATCCTTGAAAACGATAATGTAATATGCGTTCTCGCTGAGTCTGTCAAACTGTGCAAGCGAGGTTACGGGCTTATAAACGTTGCGCTTCATACCGCAGTTTTCGCAAACACCGTTAGAAGCAAAGCTGTGTTCAAGAGCAGGAAGCAGGTAATATTCGTTAATGTTTTCGTATTCGGGAATCTCAAGCTCGGTCGTGCAAGCCTCATCCGTGAAATACATTTGACACATCGAGCAGAACCAATAATCACCACCGTAGCCCTGCTCTGTGCAGGTGGGAGCAACGGGATAGGTGTGACTCAGATGAATTGATTCGTGATCACAAAGCTGACGGTAGAGGTAGATCGTATTCTGCTGTGTATCGCAAGCCTCAAAGCAATGGGTTTCGGGATTAAAGGTAATATATTCAAGCGTATGCTTATGTCCATTCTCAGGTTCATAAAGATCACCGTATACGTAACCTAAACCGCTTTCGTCACCGTATTCCGCTTGTCTGAAATCAAAAGGTCTGGGATTGTTCTTGTCATCCAATCGGTCCTTCGGGAAGGTATAGATCTTGCCATTGCGTACGGTCATATAGGTTCCGTCCACGATAAAAGTGCTTGTTGTGGATGCACCCGATCCATTTTCAAAGTAATATTCAAAGTTCATAAATTCCGCTTGATTGGAATTTAAGGTAATAATACCGTTTGCATCGATTTGTGCATCGGGGATCTCCACGCCGTAACGTCTTCCGTCACCGGTTGCTTCCCCCATAGCGTAAAGCTTTCCGTTGCTGCCAATTCCGATCAGAACGTACAGATACCCGTCTTCGCTGCTAAAGATATCATCGAAGGACTGTTCAAAGCGCGCTGAACGAATCTTGTGACCGCACTCGGAGCAAACGTTGTTTACGTAATTGTGTTCCAAAGGATTGATATATACCTGCGAGGGAGTTACCTCATGCTGACAGTTTTCATCCAAGAAATATTTATTGCAATGTCCGCAGATCCAGAACTCCGTATTTCCGGGTGCATTACATTTCGCGTCAGCAGCAGGAACGTGAACCGAAGCCGAAGCATCAATTTCCCAACGATACTGACGTCCGCAACGAGTACAATCCTTTTGCATCGTATCATGATCGGCGTGATATTCCAAGCCGTAGTAATTAGAGCAATACTCGGTTTCGGATTCGGTACAACCCGTGACCGTACAATGGCGCTCGTGCTCGGACGTATTATTTTCCACAGGAGCCCAATCGCTGAAGACACATTCATGTCCTTCCTCAACTATGATGCTCGTGGGGGCGTTAATACTGCTTACGGAATAATAGACGGTGCCATTATACTCGTATTCCGAAGCGGCAACCTTCTCACCGCCGCTCGCCTGTGAAAAGACAGCTAATTTTTTTCCATAGAGGGACGAGCCTGCATCCACCTCAATAACAAACCGGATACTGTTGCCTCGTTTTGCCGTGGTGATATCAGCACCAACGCCGGTGGAATAGCCAAACGCCTTCAATGCAACGCCGAGAGTTTCGCATTTCACCGTATAGTATTTATTATCGATCTCAAGCTCGACCGACATATAGATTTCAGTGCCGCTGCTCTTTGTACCAACAAGATAAGAATAGTACACGTAACAGTTCTTACCGTCAACGTTTAGAAGCAGGTCCTCGCCTACGTTTTTGTAATTGCTCGTTGCGCTGAAGGAATTGCTGCTCTTGACGTTGAACTGATAAGTCCCACCACTGCCGTCGGACTTCTTCTGAACCTTTGAAATATCAAAGTTCGAAAAAACGTTCAAATCAAGAATATCATCCGTAACAGATTCAACGGTGCAATACTGCGTGCCGGTGCTCACTGTAGAAAGCTTTGTGTTCTTACTCAAGTCAAGGCAGGTCAAAAGATTTCCTTGACACGAAAGAGAGGTAAGCTCGGTATTCTTCGATAGATCGAGTGTCTTGAACTGATTCTGATTGACGTTCAGCGATTCAAGGGCGGTGTTTTTGCTAAAGTCCACGTTCTCAAGTGCATTGGTTGCAAGTCCCAAATCGCGAAGCGCCGTGCAACCCGTAAGATTTACCGATTTCAGATTCGCGTTTGTGACTATGTCAGCTTGTGTAAGATTTGGCTTGCTACCAAGATCAAATTCCGCAAGACCGGATCTTGATACGTACAGGTATTCAAGCGCGTCGTTTTTTGAAATATCAATCGTTTTCAGTTTTTGAAGAAGTCGAAGGTCGAGGCGTGTGAGCTTGGTGTTGCCGCTCAGATCCAGCGCTTCGATATCCTCGTCGTAAATTGTTAGCTCCTTAAGCTTTGTCAGTTTAGAGAGATCAAGAGATTTAAATCTCGTTAAGCCCTTAAATCCATTTTCTCGCGAGGAGGCAGAGGAGCTCGAGTGTATTAAAACAAGCTCGACGATTTCCGTGTTAGCCGAAAGGTCAACACTCTCCATGCTCACGTATTCGAGGCGCAATTCACTGATTTTCGTATTCTTCGACAGGTCGATGGATTTCAAGGTATCGTCACCGTCATAGCGTCCGTCATATAATCCGTCGCCGTCAAATACAAAATAGGTCAGCTCTGTAAAGTATTGCACGCCCTGTACCGTGGGAGTATCATCCTTGGAGCGTGTGTGTGTGTGAACGTCGATGCCCTTCACATCAAGAGCGGTATCTAAGTCTATAAAGACGTTTCCGTTAATCACCGCGCTCACGTTCTCCGGGCTGTTTTCGATGCTGTTCATGAATATATCAT
>CALGCW010000347.1 GCA_937884385.1 uncultured Clostridia bacterium
GCGAGATTCTCAGTGATCTCCACCTTCGGAGTCTCAGGCTCTTGATTATTTGGTTTTTCAGGATCCGGACCTGGCTTCTCTGTACAGCTTACAAACATAGCTGCGATCGCTGCTGCTGCAGCAAACTTAAAAAACTTTTTCATATCTTAATTGTTAGTGATTTTTAAGGCGTATAATTTTCAAAGTTAAATAGTTATTTCTATATATCCAAATTTAGATCCGTAATTCGCTATTCCTGATATCCTCCTCCGAGGGCCTGGTAGAGGTTTACGGCACTTATTATTTCGTCATATCTGTCGGAAACCTCGGTAAGTTCTGCCTGCAGAAGGTTCTTCTGGGCGGTCAGGACCTCGAGGTAATCTGCATTTCCATGCTTCATCAGGAGCTGCGTGTTCCATATCGCAGCCTGAAGATTGAGGATCTGTTTCTTGTCAAGCTCGACTCTTTTCTTTGCTGTCTGCCAGAGTGTCAAGGCATTATTAACCTCTACTGCTGCATCTAGAAGACTCTGCCTGAATTTCCACTCGGCTGCCTCCTGTTGAGCTTTCGCAGCTTCAAGACGTGCTTTGTTTACGCCTCGGCCGAAGATAGGCTGCACGAGCGAGCCTACGACATTCGCTATGATGCTGCCCGGATCGGTGACAATATAGTTAGCAAAGTAAAGCACCTTTTCAAGTGTTCTAGGTGAAATGTCAAGAACAAGGCCCATTCTTGAAGGGATGCCCTTGAAATACCAGATGTGAGAAACAGGTGATGCCAGCTTGATGTGGCCCATTCTTTCTCTTCTTACCTTGGCCTTAGTAACTTCTACTCCGCACTTGTCGCAGACGATACCCTTATATCTGATTCTCTTATATTTACCGCAATGGCACTCCCAGTCCTTAGTAGGTCCGAAGATCTTTTCGCAGAAAAGACCGTCTTTTTCAGGCTTGAGAGTTCTGTAGTTTATAGTTTCAGGCTTAGTAACTTCTCCGTGTGACCATGTCAGGATCTTTTCTGTTGACGCCAGACCGATCTGCAGAGATTCGAAATTATTCAATTCATAATTATTGTTATCGCTCATCTGTCACTTCCCCTTTCCTATAATTCTTCACTATCATCATCAAGCACTACGAAATCATATTTGGGAGCAAGCTCGCAAAGCGCGTTGCCGTAAGCTTCTCTCGTAGCCATCTTTTTAACGTCTGCCATATTCTTGCCCTCCTATTAAATATATCTTGTTTTAAGCTCTGCAATAGCCTGCGCGTGCTTCTCGTCGTTGGGAGCTGCGCCGTGCCAATTTACTGCGTTTTCCATAAAGGAAACACCCTTACCCTTTGTGGTCCTTGCAATGATGACCGTAGGCTGACCCTTGGTCGCCTCTGCCTCGGCAAAAGCAGCCTCGATCGCGTTAAAATCGTGACCGTCTATGGTTATTACGTGAAATCCAAACGCCTCAAACTTCTTATCGTGAGGAGTGGGGTTCATCACCTCGGTAATGGGGCCGTCGATCTGAAGACCGTTGAAGTCAAGGATCACACAAAGATTATCAAGCTTATAGTGAGAAGCGAACATTGAAGCCTCCCATACCTGACCCTCTTCACTCTCACCGTCACCGATAACAGTATAAACGCGGTAATTCTTGCCGTCTATCTTGCCTGCAAGCGCCATACCGCAAGCCGCGGAAATGCCGAGCCCAAGAGAGCCCGAGGACATATCAACACCGGGCACCTTGTGCATATCGGGGTGTCCTTGCAAATATGAATCGATTTTTCGCAAAGTAATAAGGTCCTCCACAGGGAAAAACCCTCTGTGAGCAAGCGTTGAATAAAGCGCAGGCGCTGTGTGTCCCTTTGAAAGAACAAAACGGTCTCTACCATCCATTTTTGGATTTTGGGGATCAATATTCATCTTTTCAAAGTACAGATAGGTCATTATATCAGTAATCGAGAGCGAGCCTCCCGGATGCCCCGACTTTGCTGCGTGGGTTGCGTCAATAATTCCGATCCTGATGTCGTTAGCTATGTTTTTAAGCTCTTTAATCCTTGCCTCGTTCATATTTACCTCACAAAAATTTATTTTGGGTATATAGTACCTCATTTTATATTTTTATTATACCCAAAGGGAGTGAAAAAGTCAAGAAGATAATAAAGAAAAAGGTAGCTTTCGCTACCCTTTTATTATCTTTTTGTTCATTTTGTTAATGTCTTTACGAATAAATATATATACTATTGTCCACGTAAGCATAAAACCGAGAATAAATACAATAGTAAAAACAATCAGCGGTGTAATTCCATCCTTTAGCCATCCGTTGACTAAATACATTATCAAATAATCAATGTACAGTATTGCACAGTGAATAAGTATTGCGTAAAGCAATGGCAGCTTCTCTATCTGGTAAATAACGGTTATTCCTGCTGCAACAAATGCTATAACGGTAATTGTGAATATTCCAAGCACCATTTGTGACACTGTGATGCTCTCCGCCACACCGAAAGCACTCAAAATAGCAAAAACTATTGCCAAAACAAGAGGACCAAATCCCATACACAAAAGCCCTCTGTGCATAAATTCCTTAACGTATTTGTTCATTACAAAAACCTCCTTTTTATTTCGGGCAGACAACGCCTTGAAACATAATCCACGTGCCCACAGGTGAATTCAACATCAACTGATCCGTTAAATGCAGATCTGAATTTCTTTATGCTATGCAAATTTGCAAGGGACGATTTATTAATTCGCGCAAAGTATGAAGGCAACATCACCTCAACTTCAAAAAGCTTTTGCTTGATGCGATACTTTTTGCCCCTTTTGTCAATGGCATAGGTTTTCCTGTCTATGACAGTAATACATTCAATTTGAGAAAATGAGATATACATCATCTCATCTTCACTCATTGCAAGCAACCTTTCATTCCCCTCATATGATAGAACTAAATTCTCTATCTCACGAGTCAAAGAGCTTTCCGAATGAACCCTCGCAATGATTTCCTCATCCAATTCTTTGTCAATTATCAGTTTGAATTTCATTTTTTCTCCTATTTTTTATTCCCAAAACGAGATATCGTATAAAAGGAATCTTTTTTATGATTTCATTAACAGTAAAGGTCAATATTATCTCGAATATAAGCGTTAATACCACCTTGGTAACAATATTAAAATTGGTATATATGTGTAACAAATATGCTACAACCATCAAAACAGGATAATGCAAAACGTAATAACCGTAGGAATTCACCGATAAATATCGGATTATTGCATTTTCTACGTCAAAATATCTTTTCGCAAATCCAAATATTGAAAGCACTGCTCCCCACGCATAACAATTAGTAATAATGTTTTTAAGTATATATGGTGCGGTATAGTCAGTTTTTTGGAAGGACACGAAATAAATTATACCTAAAACCAATGTAAACACTAAACTGATATATCTCGCCTTTTCTAACCTTTCCATCACACATTTATGCGAAAGCACACAATAACCTATTAAAAAAGCAATAAAATATATGCCAAAACGGTAAACCGTGATTACAGGCATATTAAGCACCTGCGCTCCCAACCATATTAATATCCCCATACTAATGCATATGAGCAAATTAGCACGTTCACCTAATACATACAGTTTTTCTAACGGCCTTTTGATGCAAAGCAAAACTACAGAATATAGAAATAATACATGTGCAAACCATAAGTGTCCCGATCCTGCCAAAACAGAAATCGGATAAAGAAGAAATCCGGGTATCGTATCAAGTCCGCCACCAAAGCAAATATTAAGATATCCCGTCACCCAATGGATCACGAACAATCCAAGAGTAGACGGAACTATGAGCTTGAGTGCACGCTCGCCTATATATTCCCTTCCACTTCTTTTATTTAGTGATGATTGCGCAGCTATTCCTGCCGCCACAAATAAAAGTATCATCATCCACGGATATACAATGGTCGAAAAATCATCAAATATTCCAATACTTTTTTCTACAGGAATTCCGCCAATCACTCCAAGACCATTGTAAATATAGAATACGTGATATACCAAAACTAATAGTACACCAAATAAACGAATATTGTCAAGATAAGTTTTTCTCCCACATTTCATATAATCACCTCTTTCTGATAGCATTATATCACAAGGAAATATAAAAATGTTGATTTTTGTCTTATCGGTATTGTATTGAGTTTAAACGGAAAACAAAAACAAAAACAAAAAAGCACCTGATTTCAGGTGCTTTTGTCTCACTTGAGCATTGAAAGCCGAATAAAGTAGAGAATGATGAAGAGGAAACTCA
>CALGCW010000348.1 GCA_937884385.1 uncultured Clostridia bacterium
ATTTCAAGCGCATTTTCCAAAGCTGAAACGTCGCCCTTGCCATCCTCTGCAAGCTCTAAGCCAAGGAGCCACAGCTTATACGGGATCGATACCGCAAATGCGTCGGAATAATCCTTGTAGAAGCAAACCTGATTGTATAGGTCGGTAAGTGCTTCGGCATTATTCACGCTATCTAC
Organism: uncultured Clostridia bacterium; assembly: GCA_937884385.1. Taxonomy (GTDB): domain Bacteria; phylum Bacillota; class Clostridia; order Oscillospirales; family CAG-272; genus RGIG4608. The sequence continues at coordinate 177 of CALGCW010000348.1, forward strand.
CGCCGTAATGCCACGGTTGGCGGCGTTCACCGCAACAGCAAGACAATCTCGGTAGGATGCGCCGATACGCAGTCCCTTGTAGGTGTCCTCGTAGCTGCCGAAGGTCTTGATTTCAAACGTACAGATCGGCGTGCTTTCAAATTTGCGATTCTCGGGGTTATATTTCCAATCCGAAACGCAAAGGTTCGGTGTAATTTGCTCGTCGATGCTCTTATGATCCACAAGGGCGTGAATGAGGGGCAAACCATCATCAATGCCGTATTTTCGACGAATATAAAGTGCCGTTTCCATATTCAGCGTTTCGCTGCCGAGAGAAACAACGATATATGTAGGTTCGATACCGTTCAGTACCTCGGTGAAATTCGAAGTCTTGATGTCGGCGCTGTGAAACTTGATATTCCACTTCTCCGCAAGGGCAGGCGAGGCCTTTTCAAAGGTATCCTTTGCTTTTTCACCGTTAAGATCGATGACATTGATATCCACTCGCACATCGTCACCGAGGCAGGAGCACATCGTCAGCGTGCGGAGAATTTCAAGACCGATATTACCACCACCAACAAGGAGGATCGAGAGTTTTCCGTCCTTCACCGCATCGTAGAGAGGATAATCGGTGGCAAGAGCTCTTGCAATCAGCCCTTCCTCGTTGATAAGCCTCACGTTGAAGGTTTCGTACAGATGGTCGAAGATAACCTCGGAGATCTCGTTCTTGGTGTATAGCCACATATTGACCTTATCAGTATGCTCACCATTGTACTTTTTGTAAAGACGAAGACCGGTATCAAGATTTTCGCTACTGTCGGTACCCAATAGGTAATAATTGCGGACATGACGAAGTGTGTGTCCGATCTGCACGACATCGTCATTGATCACATATGCGTTGATATCCTTGATACGTGCAAGTGTCTCTGCATCGATATCCTCCTTGGATATCCGCAGTGCAAAGACGATGACCGCCTTTTTATGTGTCGTTGCAATATCTTCGGCAATACACAGCGTGCGCTCATTGATCGCCGAAAAAAGATAGGTATCCTTAAAACCCGAGCGGATGCGATACACGATCCGAGTAAACTTCTCCGAGAAGAAGGATAAAGTAATACCAACGGTGAAGAGTGGCGCGATGATCAGTAGTACAAGAAGCACCGTTTTGTATATGCCAAGATATGCCACATCAAAGCCGTTAAAGCCCCCCAAGATCTCTCCGGGGTTGGAGTTTAACAGCATTGCGCACATACTCTCAACCAGCGTAAGTCCTATAGCATAGGTTTCCTCGGCATAGTAGGGATAGATTCCCGACATCAGCATCAAAAAGACGCACACACCGAGCACACGTACTACGCGCTTGATATCCCTTCTGTTCAGTATGACGAGCGCAACGCCCACTGCAAAGATCAGCAGCGTCAGTATCGCGCATATTGTTAATATTACTTCACCGTTCATAGTTGCTCCTTCTGATGAATCAAAATCATTTCATCAAAGTCTTTAATGTAATCAAATCCTCTTCAATTTCAGTAAGTTGATATTGCCATTTCGACACTTTTGAAAATTTCACATATGCTTCAGCGAGCAAAACCTTTTCCTGTAATTTTTTATTGCTACGCATAATACTTGCAGGATTCGTGGTATTTTTCAATCTGAAAATAACTTTATCCAAAAGACGTCTTGCCATAATCTCATCACTATAAGGAATGATTCCTGAAAAAGGCTGCCCACCCAATACTTCCATTGTGTCCTGTATTCTGCCTTCATAAA
>CALGCW010000349.1 GCA_937884385.1 uncultured Clostridia bacterium
CTCGCATCCACCTTCCCCTCAATGGGAAGGCTATCACACCGATAAATCCCAATTTATCGTCCCGTTGCTAAAACAAAAAAGGCTTCTTTTCAGAAGCCTTTTTAGACTCATATTTGTGTAAAATCGTAATTGCCGTCGTCTTTAAATCTCAGATTTCCGTCGCCGTACTCGGTACGTGTGCCGTAGATCACGCGGTAGAACTCCGCAACTGACGCATTCATATAGGGGATGAGCCAAATAAATCCGATACCGCAGGTCAGTGTACAGAGAAGGATCCATCCAATAAAGCTAAGCTCAAGCTTAAAAAGATCCCATTTGTGACCGTGCATAAGCTCTGCTGAACGGTCGAGAGCCTTTTGAGGTGAGAGAGTCGGATCTTCTGCGAGAACGAACGGCACCATAGCGTATTTGAACGATACTACTATACCGGGTATGACGCAGAGAAGGGTGAACAGAAAGATATAAACGGTTGAAAGAAGATTTGTCAAAATAAGGTTCTTCCAATGCGGAAAATATGTAAAGAGAGTTCCTATTTCCGAGGACTTGCCGTCGACGAGATCAAGATTGAATTTCTGATATCCGACACTGACGATGCTTCCCAGGCAGAACATAATTGCACCGACAACGAGCGCAAAAAGTATCACGCCGCCCAAAATGGGAAGGATAAGCTGGAGATTTTCTTCAAAAAAGGTGTCGATCGCACCGGTATCACCCACATCCGTTCCTCCGGATTCCTCGCTGCCGCCAAAGCTAAAGGTAAAGTTTGCGGAAACACCCTCTACACCGCATATTGATGCGACAAGAGAAGCGATTATGGCATTGCCCCAATTGTATTTCAGCGCATCGCGCGCTCTCTCTTTTATGCGTCCGATATACATAGCATTCCTCCTTAAAATAATATATTATTTGTTGATAAACTTAAGATAAGCGTTGATAAAGCCGTCAATATCTCCGTCCATAACAGCCTGAATATTTCCGTTTTCGTGACCTGTTCTCGTATCCTTTGCAAGAGTGTAGGGCATAAATACGTATGAACGTATCTGTGATCCCCATTCGATATTTGCCTTGTTGCCCTGAATGTCCTCAACTCTTTCAAGGTTTTCTCTTATTTTGATCTCAAGAAGCTTGGATTTGAGCATTTTAAGAGCCGTTTCCTTGTTTTGAAGCTGGCTTCTTTCGGTCTGACAGCCTACGACGATACCTGTGGGCTTGTGAAGGATACGGATGGCAGAGTCCGTCTTGTTGATGTGCTGACCGCCCGCACCGCTGGAACGGTGTGCGGTAATGTCAAGGTCCTCCATACGAAGCTCAATGGTGTTGTCATCCTCAAATTCGGGCATTACCTCAATAGAGGCAAAGGAGGTCTGACGTCTGCCGTTGGCATCGAACGGGGAAACACGCACGAGACGGTGAACGCCGTTTTCGCTCTTGAGATATCCGTATGCGTTTTCGCCCTCTATCATAACCGTGGCGCTCTTGATGCCCGCGGCATCACCGTCAAGCCAGTCAAGAAGCTTGACCGTGTAATCGTGTGCCTCTGCCCAACGCGTGATCATTCTGTAAAGCATCTGTGCCCAGTCCTGAGCCTCCGTGCCGCCGGCGCCGGGGTGGAAGGAAACGATGGCGTTGTTTCTGTCGTATTCACCGGAAAGAAGGATCTCTATTCTCATTCTTTCTTCTTCCTTCTCAATGAATTCAAGCTCTGCCCTTACTTCCTCGGCATAGCCCTCCTCGTTTTCTTCAATTGCCATATCCGCAAGAGCAATAGCGTCCTCAAGGCGACCTTCAAGACCGCCAAACTCGTCAAGCTTTTTCTTGCCCTGCTTTATGGATTGAAGTATCTTTGATGAATTGGTCTGATCAGCCCAGAAATCGGGGTCAAGAGTTTTTTCTTCCATCTCGGCGACCTGCTTTGTAAGCTCGTCTATGCGAAGCGCATCGCGAAGCTCTGCGATCTCTTTTCTCATACCGATCAGCTTGTATTTATATTCTTCAAGCTCAATAATCATTTTATTTCTCCATTCGTCACAATATTAATCCATTTTATATATTACCATATTAATTTGATTTTTGCAAGAAAAATTTAAAAATATACAAACAAAAATGACAAACGCGCCGCGTTTGTCATTTTTATGTAATTATTCAAGTATTTCAAATTTGTAGCCAACACCCCAAACGGTCTTAAGCACCCACTTGTCGCTGACACCCTCAAGCTTTTCGCGAAGACGCTTGATGTGAACGTCAACGGTCCTTGAGTCACCGAGGTAGTCGAAGCCCCAAACCTTGTCAAGGAGCTGATCGCGGGTAAATACACGGTTGCGATTGCTTGCAAGGAAGTAGAGAAGCTCGAGCTCCTTGGGAGGAATGTCGATCGATCTTCCGCTGAGCTTAAGCTCGTATTTCTGGAGGCTGATCTCAATATTTTCAAATTTTATTACTTCATTGTCGATCTTTTGCGCGGAGCTAAGACGTGTGCGGCGGAGAACTGCCTTGATTCTCGCAGAAAGCTCCTTGATGTCGAAGGGCTTTACGAGATAATCGTCCGCACCCAACTCAAGACCGAGAACCTTGTCAAACGTCTCGCCCTTTGCGCTTATCATAATTACGGGCTGTGTGGAGATCTCTCTGATCTCGCGGCATACCTGCCAGCCATCCTTTTTTGGAAGGACGATGTCAAGAAGGACGATATCGGGATTATAAAGTCTGAAGCTATCAATACCGGCAGCACCGTCGTTTACGGTCTTTACCTCATAGCCTTCCTTCTCAAAATAATTTTTAAGGGATTCGCATATTGCGATATCGTCATCAATGACGAGGATCTTTGTGTCGAGCATATTAATTACCTCCGGGAGCGATTGTATAATAAAAAATTCAAGAAAATGATCAAAAAGTGTTAATAGAGTGTTAAAAAAGTATCAATAAAGTATTAATTAAAAACCAAATTTTCTCATTATACGTATATATTACAACGCAATCCTTAAAAAAAGTTGAAATTTTTAAACTTTTTTTAAAAAAGTTGACAAAAATCGAACAAATTTTGAACAAACTGTTATGTTCATAAAAATTATATCATATAGTACACAAAAAATCAAGAAAAAATTCACAAATAATTAAAAAATAATAATATTTTTTCGCAAAAAAACTACAGCGTAACAAAAGATATTGCGATCAGGTCGAGTTAATTTCCAAAATTCACCTCTTGACAAACGTTTGTTCTTGTGATATTATATATAAAGAACATATGTTCTTGGCGCGTAAAAAGCGTTTACCAAAAGAGAAGGGGTGAAATTGTGGCAGTAAAATTTAAAAGAACTGCAATCGGGGTAGAGGCATTATTTTTGCCGGATGGCAGCTTCGTGCCTAAAAAGCTGTGGTACAAGGGCAATAGCTTTGAAATAATCCGCGTAGTGAGAGAGCGTAAATACTCTCCGTGGCAGGTCCGCGCAGTGGCTACGACTGAATACACTGTGATAATCGACGATGCCGAAAGGCAGATATATTACGAGCCCGAAAGCAATCAATGGTTTTCTGTCAAAGAGGTGTGCGTATGAGCGACAGAGCGATACTTCACAGCGATGCAAACGGATTTTATGCCTCGGTCGAGACGGTGCTTAACCCTGAATTGCGCGGAAAAGCCGTTGCCGTTTGTGGAAGTATCGAGGATAGGCACGGAATAGTCCTTGCTAAAAGCGAGGAGGCAAAAAAGTTTGGAGTAAAGACGGGAATGGTGGCTTGGCAGGCAAAACAGGTCTGCCCCGAGCTTATTATCGTGCCTCCGCATTATGATTACTACGTTAAGTATTCAAAATTGATACATGAAATATATGCGAGATATACCGACGAGATGGAACCGTTTGGAATGGACGAATGCTGGCTTGACGTCACACATTCTCCAATGAGAGCGAAGGAGATAGCCGAGCTTATAAGGCAGGAGGTAAAGGATGAGCTTGCACTGACCGTGTCTATCGGTGTATCCTTTAATAAGGTATTTGCAAAGCTTGGAAGCGATATGAAAAAGCCGGACGCCATTACTGAAATAACACGTGAGAATTTCAAGGAAAAGGTATGGTGCTTGCCTTGCTCAGAGCTTCTTTATTGTGGACGTGCGACCGCAAAAAAGCTGGAGAGCATCGGTGTGCAGACAATAGGTCAATTAGCTAACCTAAGTGCTGATATACTTAAGCATAAGCTTGGCAAAAACGGTATTATGCTTTGGAGCTATGCCAACGGACTCGATACATCACGAGTTGCGCACGAAAACTACTGTGCGCCTGCCAAAAGTGTTGGGCACGGAATAACCTGTGTTGAGGATCTGGCGGGCATTGATGAAGCGCAGAAGGTCATTTTTGCTCTATCACAGGATATCGGCAGGAAGCTTCGATCTATGGGATTGCGCGCTAAGGGAGTCCACCTTTCGGTGCGCGACAATACTCTTAATACGGTAGGGTGGCAGACTATTTTAAGATCCCCCACACAGGACGAGCTGGATATTGCAAACGAGGCTTGTCGGATATTATGCTCTAATTATCATTGGCAGAGGGCGGTGCGCTCGATCACTGTCACGGCAATAAATCTTGAAAATGCGGACGAGCCTTTTCAGCTTTCTCTTTTGGATACTCCGATAAGTGCAAAAAGAGAAATACTTACACGAGTGGTAGATGAGATACATGAGCTTTTTGGAAAGGACTCCCTTGTGCCTGCTCTTATTTTGGATGAAAATAAAATGCCGCACGGAGTTTGCGACGAGCTTATTATGCCCGGGTGGATGAATATTTGATGCTACGTGAATATAAATTGATCTAATACTTGCAAAGATCATAGTTCGGTGCTATAATTATAAAAAAGAACTTGTCGGTCAAGGCATTGGAATGAAGATATTGATTTGGCGGATAAGAAAGTTGAGCAGTTTAGGTTTGGGTGAAAATGAAAAAGGATTTTATTAGGGTGATCGAAGAGGATCTGATAAAAGTAGGATACGTTTTGGGAAATGAAAAAGTGCTTTTTGTAAAGTGCGGTCAGGGAGGTTCCGTTTATGGGTACGATAACAAATATCTTGATCTCGCTTGGCGCATCAATGAAAAGTACGGATATTCGGCATTCGTTTCGGAAATTGCGGATGATGGCAGGGAAGCCTTCGAGCGCGAGATGGGAATCGTAAAAGGACTTATAGGAAAGAATTGCAAAATCTATTATCTCGGTATCTCAAAAGGCGGTCTGCTCGGCTTATGGCACGGTGCATCAGACCCCTCAATAGAAAAAATGATAACGGTGAACGCACCGCTGATGATCAATTTTCACAACAAAACACGTCCTTCTGCTATGGCTTTTGGAAGGAAAAGGCTTACGATGGTTTACGGAACGCTTGACCCTTCGTATAAATTTGTGCCTTTCATTGCGCCTTTTGCTAACGCTTGGATAATAGAGGGAGCTGATCATAATCTTTTCGGTAGCGATGTATCACTTGATGAGATAGTTGAACACTTAATAAATTAAGAAATTAAAATCAAAGTAAAAAAATAAGGCTATGTCTGTTTTTAGCTCTCCTTGGCATGCGTGCTGAGGGGAGCTTTTAAAATGGAAATACAGATAAAAGTCTACACAAGCAAAGTGTATATTATTGTATATGCGAAGAAAATGAATGTGTTTTGGAGAAGGGCAAAATGTGATATATCAAAGTAATCGAGGTTACCCAAAAATGTAGCTTGGCAATGGGAGAGATTCAGATTCTTTGTGCAAACGTAATGATGAATGATATATATGTTTGAAGTGATCAATCCTATCAATGATAATATATTACACCTTATTTGAGAATATAGTTACACTTGGTGTGCAAGGTGTACAATTTATTTAGTTTTATTTCTGTATATTTACCAGATTTACACAATATGAATATTGTGATACAATGTGATTGGTAGCTAAAGATATTTAATTAATATAATTAGAATCAGTCACCAAAACATTAAAAAGGAGAAAGAAAGCTATGAAAACAAGGAGAATTATTCTGCTAGTAGCGGTATTGGCCGTATTTGCGTTGGCGTTTTCGGCATGTAATCTTGTTCCCGACAAACATGAACATACATGGATTGATGCAACGTGTACAGCCCCAAAAACCTGTTCAGAATGCGGTGAAACCGAGGGAGACCCTTTAGGCCATGCGGAAGAAACATTGGAAGGTAAGGAAGCTACATGTACAGAAACAGGTCTTACTGAAGGTGTAAAGTGTTCAGTATGTGATCAAATACTTGTAGCACAAAATGCGATTCCCGCACTTGGTCATAAGGATGATAAACCTTTAGATTATATTTGTGATGTGTGCGAAACGGATCTTTGCGTTGAACACGTTGAAGAAGTTGTTTCGGCTGTGAAAGCTACATGTACAAAAACGGGTCTTACAGAAGGTAAGAGATGTTCTGTTTGCGGTGAAATACTTCTTGCACAGGAAGTAGTTGCAGCGCTTGGACATACCGAAGTAATTGATGCAGCGGTTGCTGCCGATTGTGTAAATACAGGTCTTACGGAAGGTAAGCACTGCTCGGTATGTAACGAAGTTCTGGTTGCACAGGAAATAGTTGCAGCGCTTGGACATAAGGATAATGATTTTGATTATAAGTGTGATGTGTGCAAAATAGATCTTTGCGTAGATCATACTCCCGCAGACGCAGTTGAAGAAAACAGAGTTGAATCCACTTGCGAAGCGGAAGGATCTTACGATAGTGTAGTTAAATGTTCAAGGTGTGGAGAAGAGCTTAGCAGAGAAAAAATAGCACTTCCTTTGGCACAACACACCGAAGTAATTGATGCAGCGGTTGCTGCCGATTGTGTAAACACGGGTCTTACGGAAGGTAAGCACTGCTCGGTATGTAACGAAGTTCTTGTTGCACAGGAAGTAGTTGCAGCGCTTGGACATACCGAAGTAATTGATCCAGCGGTTGCTGCCGATTGTGTAAATACAGGTCTTACGGAAGGTAAGCACTGCTCGGTATGTAACGAAGTTCTGGTTGCACAGGAAATAGTTGCAGCGCTTGGACATAAGGATAATGATTTTGATTATAAGTGTGATGTGTGCAAAATAGATCTTTGCGTAGATCATACTCCCGCAGACGCAGTTGAAGAAAACAGAGTTGAATCCACTTGCGAAGCGGAAGGATCTTACGATAGTGTAGTTAAATGTTCAAGGTGTGGAGAAGAGCTTAGCAGAGAAAAAATAGCACTTCCTTTGGCACAACACACCGAAGTAATTGATGCAGCGGTTGCTGCCGATTGTGTAAACACGGGTCTTACGGAAGGTAAGCACTGCTCGGTATGTAACGAAGTTCTTGTTGCACAGGAAGTAGTTGCAGCGCTTGGACATACCGAAGCAATTGATGCAGCGGTTGCTGCCGATTGTGTAAACACAGGTCTTACGGAGGGTAAGCACTGCTCGGTATGTAACGAAGTTCTTGTTGCACAGGAAGAAATTCCTGCTCTCGGACACACATATTCAACATCTTATGAGTGGT
>CALGCW010000350.1 GCA_937884385.1 uncultured Clostridia bacterium
CGATGATTATATGACCAAGCCCTTTTCGGTGCTTGAGCTGATCGCCCGTGTCAAGACCAACATTCGCCGTGCGAACCTTTATGTGACAAGCCAGAAAGGCTTTGTCATTGACAATAACGTTTATAAGATCTTTTACGAAGGGCACGACTTGGGGCTTACCTTGAAGGAATTCAAGCTGCTTAAGATGCTGATCGCACGCGCAGGCGTAACCATCGAGCGCGAGGAGCTGTTCCGTGAGGTTTGGGGCGAGAGCTATATGGGCGAAACAAGAACGCTTGATATACATATCTCTCAGCTGCGCGACAAGATCACCGAATGTGGAGGCGGCGATGTGATCGTTACCGTGCGCGGTATCGGTTATCGCTTTGTAGGACAATAATTTATGAAAAAGAAGATATTTTATAAGGTGTTTGCCGCAACGCTTGCCTGCGTTCTTCTGATGTTCGTGTTCGGTATCATTGCGGTTAATATGAATACGAATAATATCGTAAATGAACGGTTGAAGGAAGAAACCGAGCTTGCCGCAACGCTGATGAACGAGCAGAGCGATTTTGCTGTCTTTAATAAGTACTCGGATAACCCCGAGCTTCGTATTACGATTTTCGATATGAGCGGTAACGTTCTTTACGAGAGCGACACCAAAGCACCCCTTGAAAATCACGCAGACCGTGAGGAAATCAAAAACGCGCTTGAAGGCAAGCCCGATACCGTGGAAAGATATTCGGAAACCTTTAAGTGCGATATGACCTATTATGCAACCAAGACCGCTCTGTCGGACGGCACACAGGTGATCCTCAGGCTTGCAGTAAGAAGCAGCCAAGTGACACCTTACTTTACCGCTATTATTCCGCTTCTCATTCTCGTTCTTGCCGTATCCCTCGTTCTTTCCTTTGTCCTCTCAACCTTTATATCCCGTAATGTTTCATCCAAGGTGACAGAGATCGGGGAGAGCTTAAAGAGCTTGAACGAGGGACAGTATGCACCGATCAAGACCGATATGAGCGAGCCGGAGCTGTATTGGGTTCTCAATCAAATTAACGAGCTGAACGCAAACATTCATAGTCATATCCGTATTGCAGCCGGCGAGAGAGGAAAGCTGAACGCCGTGCTTGATAACGTATCGCAGAGCATTATCGCTCTTGATAAATCAAAGCGTATCGTATTTGCCAATAAGCGTGCGTTTGAAATGTTTAACGGAACGCATCACGACATTGGCAGAGATCTTGTTTTCCTGATTGAAAAGCTGCCTGTTTACGAGCAGATCACCGAGCATCTCGGTGAGAATTTCGCTTTCAACTGCGCTTACGACGACAAATATCTGTCGGTAGTGATCACAAAGGTAACAAACGAGGTCATCTGCGACGATATTTCCGCTATCATTATCGTGACGGATATCACCAAGGAAAAGCTGATCGAGAAGCAAAAAAGCGATTTCTTTGCAAACGCTTCTCACGAACTCAAAACGCCCATCACGGTGATGCAGGGCTTTGCCGAGG
>CALGCW010000351.1 GCA_937884385.1 uncultured Clostridia bacterium
TTTTTTGCCATGTTTTTTTAAAAAAAACCCCCCATCCATAACGAAACTAACTAACAGATAAATCAAAATTTGAAACGCAACAAAAAGGGAACAACCTCACGGTTGTTCCCTTTTTACATTTAGATTATATCCAGCATTTTCTCCACGCTTGCGATCTTAATGCAAAGGCAAAGGACGTCCATCGCCTCTTGAAGCTCCACATTGGAGGGGTACGTGGGCGCGATACGGATATTGCGGTCGCGCAAGTCGTTGCCGTAGGGGAACGTCGCCCCAACGGTAGTCACCGTCACGCCTGCCGCCTTCATCAACTTATACACGCGCTTTGCACAGCCGTCAAGAGTGTTAAGACTAATGAAATAACCGCCGTTCGGGTCACTCCAAGTCGCAATTTCCGCGTCACCAAGCTCTCTTTGAAGCGTGTTTTTAACGATATCAAACTTCGGACGAATGATCTCGGCAAGCCTCATCATATGCGCTCTGATATTATCGGCAGTTCCGAAATATTTTACGTGTCTGATCTGATTTATCTTATCAAATCCTATCGTCTGCGCAACGAGGATCGGGCGGATCTGATTGAAATTTCGCGTGCTCGTTGCAAATATCGCAACTCCCGAGCCGGGGAACGAGATCTTTGAGGTGGACGCAAAATAGAAGACCCTGTCAATATTTCCGTGCTTCAGACATTCCTCAAAAATATCGAGAAGCTCATCGCGTCTGTCGCAGTACAGATCGTGCACCGCATATGCATTATCCCAAAAAATGCGGAAATCATTTGCCGCCGTAGGCATCTTCGCAAGTCTTCTTACTGTCTCGTCAGAATAAGTGATACCCTCGGGATTTGAATACTTCGGGCAGCACCAGATGCCCTTGATGCTCTCGTCGTGAGCAACAAGCGCTTCTACTGCATCCATATCGGGGCCCGTCGGAGTCATATCAACGGTTATCATCTCAATGCCAAGCGATTGGCAGATTGCAAAATGCCTGTCATAGCCGGGCGCCGGGCAAATAAACTTGACCACGGGCAGCTTGCACCAAGGGCTCTTGCTTCCAAGCACACCGTAAAGCATAGCGCGCGCAACGGTATCGTACATTAAATTAAGCGACGAGTTGCCTGCAACGAATATATTTTCGGGAGGGATGCTCAAAAGGTCGGAAAAAAGCTTCTTTGCCTCCGGTATTCCCTCAAGAATTCCGTAATTTCTGTAGTCAACACCATTTTCGTTTATACAGTCCTCGCTCTTTGATATGCAGTCGAGCATTCCCGTCATCATATCAAGCTGCTCCCTGCCGGGCTTTCCGCGCGAAAGGTCAAGAGATAATCCTCTCTCGCACACTTTTTTATATTCATTTTTCAGCTCAAGGTATAATGCCTCAAGCTCTCGGTTGCTCATTTGAGAGTATTTCAAAATGAACACCTCCTCTTATGAATATTGTTAGCACAAACCAACTTGCTGTTTTGCCCCGCTTTTTCAAAAGCGGGCGCTTGCCGCGCAGGCGAATACGCTCATTTTCTTTTTGCAAAGCTTTTTCTTTTGGGGCTACTTTCTCAGAAGAAAAAGCGATAAAAGACCTTTGATACCAATAGCAATCAGTCGCTTTTCTTTGACACAGAAAGCGCAAAGAAAAGCTAATAAAAGAAACGCTGAATACAGGGCTACGCGCCCCGTACCCGCGCCACCTTTTGAAAAAGGTGGACGAAAACTTTATCACATAAGTTTGTGCGTTAATTAAAATTCTGCATTACCCGTTGTTCTGGGGAATGCCTCAACGTCACGGATGTTGGAAACACCTGTGATGTACATAATAAGACGTTCAAATCCAAGACCAAAGCCCGCGTGACGGCAACCGCCGTACTTGCGAAGCTCAAGATACCACCAATAATCCTCGGGCTCGAGGTTGAATTTAGCCATTGCCTCAAGGAGCTTTTCCATTCTCTCCTCACGCTGTGAGCCGCCAATGAGCTCTCCAACGCCGGGAACGAGCATATCCGCCGCCGCAACGGTCTTTCCGTCATCGTTCTGGCGCATATAGAAAGCCTTGATATCCTTGGGATAGTCCGTCACGAATACGGGCTTTTTAAATATCTCCTCGGTGAGGTATCTCTCGTGCTCGGTCTGAAGATCCATACCCCAATAAACGGGATATTCGAACTGATGTCCACAGCTCTGCAATCTTTCAACTGCCTCGGTGTAGGAAATTCTTCCAAACTCACTGTTTACAAGAGCTGTAAGACGCTCAATAAGACCGTTGTCGAAGAACTTGTTGAAGAACTCCATCTCCGCAGGGCAGTTTTCCATAACGTAGGAAAGAACGAACTTCATCATATCCTCAGCCGTGTCCATATAGTCGGTAAGATCTGCAAAAGCAAGCTCGGGCTCGACCATCCAGAACTCTGCCGCGTGGCGCTGAGTGTTGGAGCGCTCTGCACGGAATGTGGGACCAAAGGTATATACATTTGCAAATGCCATAGCATATGTCTCAACGTTAAGCTGACCCGAAACGGTAAGTCCGGTTCTCTTTCCAAAGAAATCCTGCGTGTAATCTATCTCGCCGTTCTCTGTTCTTGGGGGATTTGTAAGGTCAAGAGTCGTCACCTGGAACATCTCACCCGCGCCCTCACAGTCGCTTCCCGTAATAAGAGGGGTGTGAACGTAAACGAAGCCCCTGTCCTGGAAGAACTTGTGGATAGCATACGCCGCAACGCTGCGAACGCGGAATACCGCGTTGAAGGTGTTGGAGCGAGGACGAAGGTGCGCGATAGTACGGAGATATTCAAGTGTATGACGCTTCTTCTGCAAAGGATAATCGGGGGTAGAAGCACCCTCAACGTCGATCTTCTCTGCTTTAAGCTCAAAAGTCTGCTTTGCCTCGGGAGTAAGCTCAACTACACCCTCGATAATAAAGGAGCAACCAACGTTCTGCTTTGCAATAACTTTATAGTTTTCAAGCTTTGCATCCTCAAAAACGACCTGAAGATTTTTAAAATAGCTTCCGTCGTTAAGCTCAATAAATCCGAATACGTTGGAGGCACGGATAGTCCTTGCCCAACCTGCAACGGTGATCTTCTGTCCCGCAAAAGCCTCGGGAGATGCAAATATTTCTTTGATAGTAATGCGTTTCATTTCTTGTACCTTCTTTTTAACGTTTGTTTTAGTAAAACTAATAAAATAAAAAATTTTATATATTGTACCACAAATAATTATAAAATTCAAGGGTTTGCGGGATTTTTCTTGATTAGCAATGAGATTTGTCTTGATTTTGCCCTCTCCGCCACGGACAAGCCGTGCCATCTCTTCCAAAGTGAGAGGCTTTTTGCCAGCAAAAAACTCCATATCCAAAGTCTCACCCTAAAAGAGTCGCCTGCGAAACACGCGAGCTCGCTCGTCAATCCTGTTGACTAAAAGGAATTTTCACAAGCTAATTTTGAAATATAAAAGTTAGTCAGCATTGTATGCCCCTCTCCGTCCGCCTTCGGCGTCCACCTCTCCCAAAGTGAGAGGCTTTGTATATAAAGCATTTGTTAAGGAAAAGGCTCGCCCTCAGGGAGAGCTGTCAGCTGTGCTGACTGAGAGGGATATTAATCTTTGTTACTAATTCTTTCCTTTATGGTTTTATCAATCACATAGCACACACCTTCAAATTTATCCTCAATCTCTAAATTTGAAAATCTCAAAACCTTAATCCCATACTTTTCTATATTATTGGTTCGTTTGTCATCATAATACTTACCTTTATCAGTATAGTGCTGAGATCCGTCTATTTCAATAACAAGCTTAGCTTGATGACAATAAAAATCTGCTATGTAATTGTCGATTACTTTTTGCTTGTATATCTTTATGGGATATTTTCGCAAATAATCATACCACAAGTGTTTTTCTTGCTTTGTCATATTACGACGCAGCATTTTTGCAACGGTTATCAATTGGTCGTTTTTATTGAGAGCGATAGACCCGTCCGCTTTCCTTTTGCGCCCATACTCATTAAGAGCAAGCACGTCACGTGCCTTTAAATACTTTCCTTGCACTCGTTCGAACTCTTGTTCATTAATCAAGTGCACCACTTCGTCAAAAGTATGCCATTGCACGATCGTCTGGCTCTCCGCTTCTGCGTCTGTTAGATGATTTTCATTTGGTGTATGAAAAGTCTCAACCGTAAAATAATGATTGATCTGCGTATAATCTAAACTTGCTCTGTTTTCAGTAATGATGCCAAGCTCTTCAACTTCGTCACAAGTGCATCCTACCTCCTCATATATCTCACGGTGTAAGGCGGCAAGCACTTCTTCTCCCATTTCAACCCCGCCTCCGGGAAGACTATATAGTTTGAATTTATGTGAATACATTACTGCATACAGACCTTCTTGATTTTTAACAATAGCACGTGCAGTAATTCTGGGCGATTTAGTAGACAGTCCATCCTTACCTAATATAATCTTATCATTTAATTCGCCAATTATCTTCATAATAATCTTCTTTTTCCCTCTCCGTCATAATCTGCCTCAGGCTATGACCGAAGGTTTTTTTGTTAACACTTCCAAAATTCCTTGACCTCACTCGCAAGCTCCTGCGCCGAGTGAGAATACTTTATATGAGACCAATGAAGCGGGAACATCGCGCGATACTGCTCGGTCGCATATCTGTCGTCAAGAAGAACTACGATGCCGCGGTCGCTCTCGGTACGAATAACACGCCCTGCCGCCTGCAGAACACGGTTCATTCCCGGGTAGGTATATGCGTAATCATAGCCACCCTCACGGGTGTTTTCGAAATACTCCTTCATAATGTTTCGCTCGTTGGATATACCGGGAAGACCCACGCCCACGATGACCGTGCCTATAAGGCGCGAGCCGGGCAGATCGATGCCTTCCGAAAAGCTACCGCCAAGCACGCAAAAGCCAACGCGAAGAACCCCCGTATCCTCTTTGAAATTGGACAAAAACTCTTCCTTTTGGAGATATGTCATATTCGCCTCTTGAGCGAAAAGCTTCACCTTGGGATATTTCTTTTCAAACTCATCCTTGACCGAGCTCATATACTTATACGAGGGGAAAAAGACGATATAATTGCCCGCCCTGCCCGAGACCGTGCCCGCAATGCAGGACGCGATCTTCTTATATGAGGCTTCCCTCTCCTCAAAGCGCGTATTTATGCTGTCAACGCAGAAAAGGCCGAGATTATCCTGCTTGAAGGGCGAAGGCAACTGAAGCTTTATGCTTTTTTTGTCGCCGCCCAAAATGTCGCAAAAATAGTCAATTGGCTCAAGAGTTGCAGAAAACATCACCGAGCTCACCGCGCGGCAATGGCAAAGAGAAAGCTGATGCGACGGATCAAGACACGAAAGCCTTGCCTTCACGTCCCCACCCGACACCTCTATAAAGAATATATATCTCTCGTCGTAAAGCTCACTTATCTTACGGTATTTCATAAGATCGGCATGGATCGACTTCACGGATGCAAAAACGGGCGAGAGCTTATTTTTTCTTAGCCAGGTGCTTGCCGCAAGAGTGATCTTCTCCACGTGCTTTTCAAGCAGATCATAGGAATTTTTGCTGATATAATATCCCTGCTCCTCACCCTTTTCGTTTTTGAACATATTATCATAGCAGAGCTTTTTCGAATTTTCAAGCTCCCTGATAAGTCCGTCAAGCTCACCTATAAGCTCGCTGTCGTGGGGTGGAAGTGCCGCCGCAACGTCAAGCAACGCGTTTTTGGAAAGACTTGCAGAATACATATCTATCGCCCTGTCGGGAAGGTTGTGCGCCTCGTCAACAAGGAACACGTAGCGCCCCATCTCGGCATCAGAGCCAAAATACCTCTGAAAATATATTATTGGATCGTAAATATAGTTATAGTCACAAATAATGACGTCGCAAAGCAGCGAAAGATCGAGACTTAGCTCATAAGGGCAAACTCTGTGCTTTATCGCAATGCTTGAAATCAGGCCCTGCGTGTATCCGCTGTAATTCTCAACAAGCTCACGCAAAGCACCGCCCACTCTGTCATAGTATCCCCGCGCGAACTCACAGTCAAAGGAATTGCAAAAATTACTTGCACTAAGTCCGCTTGCCTGCTTTTTCGGGCAAACGCAAACGCTGTCCTTTGCACTTATGGCAACCGTTTTAAGACGTGCGCCAGCAGCGTGGAGCTTTTTCATTGCCCCCCAAGCCTCGCGCCGCGTCGATGCCTTGGCAGTAAGATAAAAGATCTTATCCGCCCTTCCCTCGCCCAACGCGCGAACTGCGGGATAGAGGGAGGAAACTGTCTTTCCGATACCCGTCGGAGCCTGAACGAACACGTTTTTCTCCTTGACGATGCCGCGGTAAACAGCCTTTATCATCTGCTCCTGACCGCCCCTGATTTCAGTATATGGAAACGGAACTTTTCTTGCTCTCGGAAGTATCTCGTTTTTTCTGTGAAGCATAAGCTTTCCAAAGAATGATACATCCTCTAAAAGCTCAAAATATGACTTCTTAAGAGCCTCAACACTAAAGCTGTCCTCAACTATCTTAATTTTTTTCGTGTCCTTGAAGCAAAAAACAATTCTGACGTCCACGCAGGATAATGAATGTTTGCTTGCAAAAAAGTAAGCATTTATCTTAAGAAGAGCAATGTCGTAATTATTGGGAAAGGAATCTGAATCGAACGAGCGCCTCTCAACGAATCTGTCCACCACTCCGTGCTCACCGCTTTTGTACGCCCTGTCAACGACCGTTTCAACGGAATAATAGTCCCCATGTAGCTGTACGGTATTGTGAAGCTCAATTCGCACCCTACCCGATTCAAGTGCGCGCTCATAATCGGGCATCTGCGAAAGATATACGTCAAAGCTCTTGCTTTGAGTATTCATATCAGAAGGCGGCCTTGAATCAAGATCGCTCGCGCGTGAGCAACGCGCGCAAAGCTCACTTGCGCTCATTTCTATACAGTATTCATTTTCATTGAATCGCATGCGCTCTCCCCCTTTCGTAAGCATCGATATATTAACTATATTAAATATAACATAAATAAAAGCACGAGTCAATAAGCACGGGCAAAAAAGAGCCGTATTTCCAATATTTTTGCACTGTTCAAAACGCCGCATCGGGTGTATAATATCAGTATAAAAATTCATTCGAAGGAGGAATCAATGCAGCTGATAGTAATAAATGATAGCATATTCAAAATGATATTTACAGAGCAGGATATGGAAGAATACGGACTTGATGAGGACGAATTCCACCTCAGCGCGATCAATACAAGAAGAATAATCAGCGAGATAATAAAGAAAAGCCCTCAAAAAAGAGAGCTTGAAGATATAGGAAGCGACGAAAAGCTCCTTATTCAGTATTACCCTGAAAAAAAGGGCGGATGTGAACTTTTCGTGACGAGAATACCGCTTGAAAAAGATTTTTACGAGGTGAGTGATATGACGGATGGTGCTCGCGATAAAAAGCTGCTCGGATTGGAAACACCCAAAAAACGCACGCTTACATACAGCTTCTCAGAGCTTGCTTGGGCAATTGCCGCCGCACGCGAGCTAAAAGCAAGAAAATTCGAAGGAAAAAGCACTCTCTACCATATTGAGCACAAAAAATACTTTCTTTCGCTCTATCCATCAAATTCACCCGAAGCGGTAAGATCACCGTCCTGCTTTCTTCCCGAATTCGGCGAGCTTGAAAACAGCGAGCATACGCTGCTGTATCTTGCCGAGCACGGCACGCTTCTGTATGAGGGCGACGCGATAGAAAATCTGACAGCAATGTAAAACAAAAGGCAGACCAAACGGTCTGCCTCTGGAGCTGCTAATCAGAATCGAACTGATGACCTCGTCATTACCAATGACGTGCTCTACCGACTGAGCCATAGCAGCATATTCACTTGACTTTGTTATTATATCACAAGATAAAACAAAAATCAAGCCTTTTTTAAAAATTAATTCAATCTTTTTTGGCGCAACAATTTATAATAGTTTAGTGCTTGTTTTTGTGCTTTTTATTGCGTTTGTTGTTTATTATATAATAGAAAACTACAAGTTGTATACTTGCAGTTTTCTTTTTTATAAGCAAATCACGCTCATCATAGATCCTCTTCTGCCCTTTTGACGGCGGTGAGAATAAAACAGATCTTCTTCACAATAGGTGCAAAGCGAGCATACGTCTATATTATCCCTCACGGCTCCACAAGAAACCAAGATATTAATATTCATTCCCACAAGATCAGCAAAAAGCGAACCGTTTTTACTTCTTTTGATATACTTATTTTCGTAGTTTTGTCCAAGTTTTTTATTGATTTCATTAGCAAAATCAATTTCCACTTCGTAGCAACATTCACCTATACAAGGTCCGATAGCAACGTATATATTCTCTTTTTTGACCCCAAGCTCCGCAAGCTTTTCTATCGCTGTCGCAGCTATTTTAGCAGCAGTGCCTCTCCACCCTGCGTGAATAGCAGACACAGCAATCGGGGTTCCGCACTCATCTCTCCCCTCAATAAGAATGGGAACACAATCGGCGGTCTTTATACCGATGGGAAGCTCGCGGCAAACGGTCACGTACCCGTCACATTTGAAGGCAGCCTCACTCCACACACCCGCGCCCGCATCCGTGTCGCTGACGACCCTGACATCCGCGGAATGTATTTGCGGCACGCTTATTATCCTCCGCCCGTCCACACCCAGTGCAGAGGCAAAGGCTTCAACATTTCGCTTCACCGTCTCCTCATCATCTCCAAGACCGTAGGCCAAATTAAGGGACGATGTGTGTGCGCTTGTGCTGAATCCTCCCAAACGAGTCGAAAAGCCATGCCGCGAGATGATCTTGTCACTCACGAGAAGCTTAACACCCTCTTTTTCAATCATCCTAAACATAGCTTTTCTCCTTAAGTATTCAAATTAATGCTCTTCTGAAGCATTTCCCTTGACAGCAATGAGCTTGTCAGCATATGGCAAGGTCATTATCCAATCGCAAAGGTCGTGCCACTCGTGAAGCTTGTGCGTTCTGCGCGCGTAGTACATATTGATGAGATTTTCGTAGTTGAGAGTCACGGTCCTCATCTGATTGTAAGACGTCGGCAGCATCTGGATCATATTTATCCACGCCTGCTTATTCTTTTTATCCTCGCAGAACTTAACTCGCTCGCCTTCCATATAAGAGATGACAGAATCAAGCACGGCAAGTGCGCCCTCGTCCATTTTTTCGCAAGAAAAATCCGCGCGTTCAAACTGCTTGTGATGTATTTTATGCATAGTTGAGCAGGAATTTGCCACCGTGCCGACCTTGTACGTATCAAATTCCTTCCACCAATAAAGAGGTGCGGTAATATCCACGCTCACGAATATCTGACGAAGAAACTTTCTGTGATCGTTACCCGCCTTTGCAAGTCGGGATGCAAGATCGATATCATTCGGTCCAAGAACGTAATTACCCTCGCCGTCATAATAGCTGTCGCTTCTGCCCCAACTGTTAAGGGGATTTCTTGCGCCTCTGATGGCATTTTCTATATTCATTACGCTAACGCGTTCAATTTTTATCATAACAGTGCCTCCGTAAAGAATTTATTGATTAATTATATCATAATACATTAAAATATTCAAGATATCCTCTTGAAAAATATAATAATTTGTGATAAAATGTCAGTATATTATCTATTTGGAGAAAAGAATATGATCAACAATGAAAAAATCTGTTTTTCCGGCGTTCAGCCGTCGGGAAACCTTACAATAGGAAACTACCTCGGTGCGATACAAAACTTCTCTCGCTATTCCGAGGAATATAAATGCTTTTATTGCGTAGTTGACAACCACGCGATAACCGTTCGCCAGGTTCCTGCAGAGCTTCGCAGAAGAACGTATGAAACGCTTGCACTCTATATGGCTTGCGGACTCGACCCCGAAAAGAATACACTCTACATACAGAGCCACGTGCCCTATCACACGGATCTTGCATGGATCCTCAACTGCTTCACAGGCTTTGGCGAGCTTAGCCGCATGACACAGTTCAAGGACAAGAGTGCGCGTCACGCAGATAACATCAACGCAGGTCTTTTCACCTATCCTACGCTTATGGCGGCAGACATCCTTCTTTATCAGACCGACGTAGTTCCCGTGGGCATCGACCAAAAGCAGCATCTTGAGCTTGCACGCGATATAGCAACAAGATTTAACCAGCTCTATCCCGATACCTTTACCATCCCCACGCCCATGCTTTCAAAGTCCGGCGCAAAGATCAATTCTCTTGCGGACCCCACTAAAAAAATGAGCAAATCCGACGAAAACGTCAACGCGGTGGTATATATCCTTGACGATAAGGACACAATAATAAGGAAATTCAAGAGAGCCGTCACCGACTCCGATACCTGCGTGCGCTTTGCTGAAGGCAAGGACGGCATCAATAACCTTATGACCATCTACTCCTGCTTTACGGGCAAGACTCTTGAAGAGATCGAGCGCGAATTTGACGGACGCGGTTATGGCGAATTCAAGCTTGCCGTAGGAGAGGCTTGTGCAGACAAGCTCGCTCCCATTCAGACACGCTATAACGAGCTCATCTCCGACAAGGCATTCCTTGAATCACAGATGAAAAAGGGCGCTGACGAGGCATCCTACTATGCGCGCAAGACCCTCTCAAAGGTCAAGAGAAAGCTTGGTTTTGTGCAGATATAACCGAATATTACATAAAAACTCCTTTAGTACATAAAGCTAAAGGAGTTTATTTTTTTGCGAGGTTGATGCTTTGATATATTTTTTGATATTTGCGTGTGTGCTTTTGCTGTCATACGTGCTCTTTTTCCCATCGCTTGTCCTGTCCTACTCAACAGGAGCAATAGATTACCCAACAAGCAGGAAGACACATATCCTGCCCACCGCCCGCGCGGGAGGCTTTTCGCTATATATAGCTTTTTCAGCGTTTTTGCTGATCTCGTCGGTAAACAACGGCCTAAAAATCCCGCTTTTTTGCGGAAGCACGGTCATTTTTCTTGTCGGGCTTTTCGACGACGCGCGCCATCTCACCCCATTTCAAAAGCTCGCAGGACAGTTCTCAGCTGCAGCAGCATATATTATGATCTCGGGCGGAGATAATCTTGCAGAAAACGTACTGACCCTTGCGTGGATACTCTATTTGTCAAACGCGATCAATTTGACAGACGGACTCAACGGACTTGCCGGGGGCGTTTGCTCAGGTGAAGCACTATGCCTTGCCGTTCTCGCGCTGATATTCGGAAATACCGACGTATTTCTTTGCTCAATTATGCTTTTGGGAGCAATAATCGGCTTTCTGCCTCGCAATTTTCCGCGCGCAAAAATATTTATGGGTGATTGCGGTGCACTCTTTCTCGGCTTTACACTCGCCACTCTTTCTTCTAAGCTTGTGTTTGAAAGTGAAAGTATCCTCTGCCTGCTCTCAACTATGCTTGTCTTTCGCCTTCCCACCTACGATACAAATTTGAGCATCATACGCCGCATATTGAAGGGCAAAAACCCCTTCAAAGCAGATAAGGGGCATTTCCACCACCGCCTCTTGGAGCACGGCTTCACCAAGGAATGTGCCGCGCTTGCTCTCGTCACTGTATCACTGTTTTTGGGACTCATCGGAATTTTGATCTCAACTCTGTAGATTGGGATTTGTCGGGGAGAAGTTACAAAGAAAAAATATGTTCTTTTTCGAGAAAAAGAACCAAAAAGCTTTTAATCAGCTT
>CALGCW010000352.1 GCA_937884385.1 uncultured Clostridia bacterium
GGTTAATAATCTCAGCCATACTATCGTCAGATGTATCGATGGGTGAGAATGTTTTGCCCAACCCCAAATCAATGATTTTTACTACTCCATCGCGTGTAATTAGAATGTTTCCTTCTCGTATATCACGATGAACAATTCCTCGTTCTTCTATGTAGGCAAACCCATCTATAAGCTGCGAAAAGATAGTATCGGGATCAACACCTTTTGCCCATAAAGATGGATCGTCCAGATATTCATCTATCCTTTTTCCGTCTATATACTCCATTAAGATATACCCTGTATATAGCGACTCAAAGGGATAATAGCTAAAGACTCTAACCACGTTTTTGTGATTAAGTTTATACATAATCTTGATTTCTTGCAAAAATGAATCAAAGAACTCCTTGCGGTCGCTTTCGTAATATGGTTCGTATTTCTTTGCTACGAAGAGTTCATCGATGAATGGATCTTTGATCAAAACTGTTTGACCAAAAGATCCCGATCCGAGGTCGTTGTTCACCATTACATAGTCCTTTTGTTTTACAAAAGCGACGATATCACCATTATTTTTCACTCTATGCTGTCACCTCACTTCATTAGCTTAATCATAGACTCGATAAATGTCTTTTCACCCTCGTTCAATCGTTGAGCATAATCCTTTACCTTTTCTACGATTATTTTCGCGCCTTGCATCTGCAAAAAGTTTTCGGCATTGATGTAGGATTGCTCAACTGTTGTCGGTTGAGAAGTATTCACAGTATTCCAAACAAGAGTTTCCACAAGGTACTTGTTCATCAGCTTGCGAATATGATCCTGCATTTGAGAATATTGCTGTGTAGCGTAATAATGTCGGAGGAGGATTACATCGTCGATGTAATCCTTAACCTCTTTGACATCCTTGAATTTTTCGTATATCTTTAAGTAATCTGTCATTTTTACTCCTAAAATCTTATTCCTCATTTTCCAAAACGGATGTTATCTTTTCAAACAATACGGGAGCATCTACAACTATCAAGGCGATTTTCTCGCGGACTCTGCTGATTCCCTGATAAAACAAATTGGGATACAAATAATCGGGGTTGGGGTGAGGAATTCCTTGTAAGACCCCGTCGTCATCGTAATAAAACGACTTGTCCATAAGGATCAATACATTATCGAACTCTTGTCCAATAACGTGATGTGTATCGTAATCTTCCTCATATTGCGAGTATGGGCTATATCGCACATTTGATTTAGAATAGTTTATAAACACATAGTCATTTTTTCGGAAATAATCGATCAGCATATGAGCCTCAGCTACTGTGTTTGCATATGCGACGGTTACATTGGAGTAATCCATCTTGCAATGAGGCTTTTTATTGAGATTTCTAACCGATATGATAAAAGATGCTAATTCCTTGTTTGTTCGAATCTTCTCCGACAATTCGTACTCGGCTGCCAAAGGCAATTCATGTATTTTTTCAAAAATCGCATTTCTGTATTCGAATTGTGATAACACTTGTCCGGGATCGGAGGAGAAAATACAAATTTTATTGGATTCAGCTACACTTTTGCAAATCTCATCAAATTGATGTGGATAGATGCGGTGAGATTCATCCAAGAGAAGATATTTGTACTCGTTTATAACAGACGGAACTCTTTTTAAGTATGCGGTAGAGACAACGCAAAAATTGTTAATACACTTATTTAACAGATCTTGTCCGTCAGCCAATTTTCCGCAGTGTATAATAAGTGTTTTATCCTTTTTCGCAAGTTCTTTGGCTATGTCGTAAAGAAGAAGCGTTTTTCCTGTTCCGGGACGACCCGTGAGACTGACAAAACCATGTGTATCTAAATTGGAAACAGTATCAAGAATTCTTTTCTTGATTTGCTCCTGTGCCTGCGTTAAAAAATATTCACCTCGTATGAATTTTTCTGGGGTATTCAAAGGCGAAACAAGGAACTCAGAAGCACGGAACATACTATCAATGTCTGTTAGATAATTACAATCAAAGGTTTTGACCTTTTGAGAAATAACAGAAAAGTCGATAACTTTTATGCTGTTGTCTGCGCACAACTCATAGCAAGTCATCGTATCTGTGATAATCGTGTACAGAAACTCTTTTTTGCCCAAATGAGCTAAGTAATGCTTATTCTTTATAAGCTGAGTCAAGATTTGCTCTTCAGGCACGGTTTGACTTTTGAATTCAATATTTATGACTTCAGTTTGCGAGAATTTCAGAAGATCAAATTCTTTGCCGATCTGAGGAATATGAAAGCCAAAGAAAAAGCCATCCAGTTCTTTCGGAGAAAGCCCTTGCGCAATAAAAGCATCCACTATTTTTCGCAAAGAGCCTATCTCGTGCTCTTTTGTTTTTCCGCAATCCTGTCTTTTAGACGTGTGCAGCTCCACTCTGTTAAAGGAGAGCTCGTCCTTAATTCGCGATTGTATGTATAAATTTATTGGCTTTGTCATAGACAAACTCTCCCTTCGTTTTTAATGTGTAATCTACTGCAACAAGTTTACTTTTCCAAATACTTCATCAACTGCACGGTTGCCTTGCTCCGTCCCTGAACGCTCGTAAGACCGTTTTCTTTGAGTTCCTTGAGCGGATATTGCCCAACGGGGTATTTCTCAACCAATTTCAGCTTCATATATCGTGCATCGGGATCTTTCACCAATTCTTTATAATACGGATAATCGTCGGTAGAACGGTTACCGTACTGATCAGCGGCAATGACCTCGCATTTGAACATAATCGACTTGTATTTCTCTCCGACGTATATGTACACCGTATCGCCTACAGTCGTGTTGGTAGACTGACTCCATTCGATCACATCGAGGTGGTCGAACGCGTCGACGATATCGTAATATTTCGGGTTGCAAGGAATGATCCACACGTCATCAAGGCGAGAGGTCACCTTCCAGCCTTCTTCTTTTGCGCGGAGCTCGTTCAGCCATACGCCGTTGTATTTGAAATAGCGCGGTCCGGCAACGCCCCATTTGCTTCCTGTAAGCTCGGTTGCAAGGGCGGAGAGGGATAATCTGCGCCCCTGATACTCAACCGTTTTATCGTCCACCACGGTGCATTGTGCGCCGGAGTTAGCGTTGCCCTGATGAATGAACGTAATCGTTGCGCCAACGGGAATCTTGCACTTGGAGAAGGCAAAGGGAGAAAGACGCTCGATGTGTTCTTCCTCAATCTCCTGTGCCAAATTCTCGCTCTTTTTCTCCTCGGTGGTAGGCTCATACAGATGAAGCCTGTCCTTGCGACCGCCGAGAATAGCAATCGTTTCAAGGATAGAGTATGCCTGTTCCTTCGACATTGCATAAAACTCACGAACGCGCTTTTTGCCGTCCACCTCATCGATAGAACGCAAATTCGGATTGAGTTGGTCAATCAGCGCGTGTAGCTTCAAGTCGGTCAATCGTTCTTCAACCTCATATGTAGCATAGATGCGGAAAGCAAAAGGAATGCACTCGCTGTTATTCAGTTGTTTTAACCGCGATTCCACATTGTCGGCATAGCCGATCTTTA
>CALGCW010000353.1 GCA_937884385.1 uncultured Clostridia bacterium
CCGATCTGGTTGGATTTCTCAAATCAAGCACAGATACATGATAGCCATAGCATTTTTTTGCGATAGTTCCGTAGTTTCGCGCCACATCTCCCTTGGTATCCGTTGATAAAAAGCTCATCCCCGAAGCACAGGCAAACTCGATGTTGGGATACAGGAAATACGCTGTTTTACCAACACCGGCTGCACCGATCATCAGCGTGTGAACATCTCCTGTATCCACAAGAGCTGTTGTGTTCGTTGTTCCTCGGCAGGCTACCACAGTTCCTTCGAGGTTTGGCAGGTTCTTTCCCTGCCTCCACTCTGAAGGGGCGAATGGCAGAGAGGAAAAAGAGCGACGGATTTCCTGTTTCGTTGCCCACCTCGCTGTTCCGTGCTGACCGTCACCAACCTGTTTTGCCTTGATTCCGTTAATGCTCTTGTTGTCCAGGACATTCACAAGAACCAAAAACAAGGCAAGGAACGCTATCATAATTCCGATTGTCACCATTTGTCTTTCATCCAAATTCTCACTTCCTCCCATAGAATATTCTTCTTTCTGAAGATAATAGATCTTCTTCATGTTAATCCTTCAAGGTATTGCGCTATGACACAGCCGCTATTCCAATTGCAATTCAAAATCCGGTTCGGGTTCGATTTCTTCTTCCTGTGACTGTTCCTGATTCCTCAGTGCTTCATCCACAGATACTCGCAGTGCGCAATCTGCAAGGTCATACAGCTTATCTGCTGTGATTCTTGTCTGTTCCTCCGTCCTTGCATAGTTTTTCAGATCCTGCATCACATCTGCGATTTTTGCGCTCAAATCCCTGTAAAGTACAGTGCTTCGGCAGCGGTCACGGTAGGGGTGGTATAACATCCCCAGCCTCTGCTTGGAGAGTGAGAAAGCCCGATCGCAGTCTTGGTTGGAGGCCGTTTTTTGCGAAAAGAAAACCGAGCCTGCAAGAGCATACTCGGCGAGATATCTGTATTGTCCGTTCCGGAAGGCAGCGTTCAGCTGTGACCGCAGCTTTTCAATTCTGCAAGGGTAATACTGCAGGCTTTCTGCCTGTCTTTCATATTCCTCCAATCTTCTGTGTGGAACAGCAGGCAAAAACGGCACACCGTGCAGTTCCTTCAAGTCCTCGTTCCAGTCTTTGTTGTTGGGTGGATACCGTGACAACGTATCATATCCACGTTCTGACAGGATATCTGCGAGCCTGTCAGCTGCATCGATACCTCCTTCGTCATTATCTGTGCAAATGATGATTTGCTTCAGATTCGGATGTTCCTCCAGTGCAGTCAGCACAGCACTTTCATACACACCATTCATGGCGATATATGAGTGCTGTTCCCAGTCCTTTGGATATAGCGTCAGGAATGACATCATATCTATGGGGGCTTCAAAGACGAACAGCATGTTGCTCTTACCAAAATGGGCAAAGCTGTACTTGGTGTCTGAGCCTTCAATGGTCTGACGGAAGCTGTTTCCGAATGTGGTTGTGGAGCGTTTGTGAGCCTGCCTTGGGATTCCGCTGCTGTCAACGCCCACGAACACGGCATTGTGGTGCTTTTTGTCCTCGTAGAGCAGTTTCTTCTTTGCAAAATGGGTGATGACCTCCGGTGCAATGAACCTTTGCTTGATGAGATAGGCATAGACTCGGTGCATATTGTCGTTGGCTTCGGGGAGTCTGAACTCCTTTTTCTCTTTTGCCATAACAGGCTGAACCTCATGGGTAAGGGGCAGAGCTGAGTGACCGAGCAAAGCCTGCATTGCCTCCTGAAAGTTCATCCCGTAATGCTCACGCATGAATTTAATCGGGCCGCCGCCAATCTGGTTCTTATGGTCGTACCACTGTGAACCGCTGATGGTAATGCTGTCGTGCTTGCCGTATCCGTCATGATAGACAAGCTTGAATTCTCTGCCCACGGGGACTAATTTCTCACCTCGCATTCGTAAGAATGTGGGCAGATCTACGCTGCCTGCGAGCTGTTTCTGCTCGTCGGTGTAGGGGATATATGGCATGGTTTCACCTCCGTTCTGAAATAGAAAAAGCCACCTATGATTGCTCATAGATGGCTATGTAGTGTGATATTCAATTATTGTTTAGCTAACAAATTCAATTTTTAGTCCTTGTACCAGATTGGAGTGGAATTCATAAATAAATCATACAGGGAATTCGCAATTTTAACATGCCTTTTGTCCATATACTCTACTGCCAACACTTCTCCGGTTTCATTATTGATAATAGTGAAATTGTTGAATCAGGCGAAGTTAAAGAAATTTTAGGTATTGATGCTTCTATGGCAATTCCTGTTAGTGCAAAAGCAGGTATTGGTATTGAAGATGTTTTAGAAGCAGTTGTTGATTTTGTTCCACCACCAGAAGATACTTCAGAAAAGCCATTACGAGCATTGGTTTTTGATAGTGCTTATGACCAATATTTAGGTACTCTTTGTTTCTTTAAAGTTATTGACGGTAATATTAAACTTGGTGACAAAATCAAATTTATGGCATCTGACAAAGAATATGAAATTACAGAACTTGGCTATTTAAACCCAAATAGAGTTCCTGTTAAAGAACTAAAAACAGGTGATGTAGGTTATATGGGTTGTTCTATTAAAGAAGTAACTCGTTTTGTAGGTGATACTGTTACGCTTGTTAATAATCCGTCAGAAGAACCGTTTGGCAACTGTATCATTATTGATGGTGCAGAAGTATATGCAAGCGAAGAATCTTTAAAAGCGGATATCAGTGCATTCTTAATGGTTGCGGTAACAACCTTTCCAGATGCGCCGCTAAACCGCAGATTTGCGCCACTGTTTGTAGCCGTGCCGCCCAGGAAGCTGCCGCCGGTAATATTGACCGTATTCTTCTGGCCGATGCGGTGCGCGCGGTCGGTGGCCTGATTCTCCACCGCCGGATTCCACCACCTGTCGAAATGTATCACGTGCGTGGCCTTTGTGAGATTCAGCCCGTACCCCCCGGCCTTGAGCGAGAGAACGAAAATATGCGGCTTCCCGGATGACATGAACGACTTGACGGCGGATTCTCTTTCTCTTGCCGTCATCGAACCGTGCAGAAAAAAGACTTTCGTCCTGAGAGCCTCCTCAAGAGCCGACACGATCTGTTCTCCGATTCTCACGTACTGCGTAAAAACCAACGCGCTTTCTCCGGAAGACGTTATCTCCGAAGCAAGATCGACAAGGCGGGCGATCTTTGAACGACCGTCGCAGATATGCTTGAGGTTGGATATAAGCGCGAACGCGTCGCCTCTCCTTCGCATCGTCGCCCTGTAAGAATCGATCGCGTTTT